>CAYMLS010000008.1:0-33097 GCA_964390665.1 uncultured Bacteroidales bacterium
ACATCAGGAAACAGAAAAAAAAGTGCCGCCTCAGGTGTGGTTATTTTTCTTTCCATTTTAGCTGTTTTGCTGGGCATAACCGGAGCCATTTTACTTCGTGAAACCCTTAGCGCCAGATATGAAATTCAAATGTCGGAAAGAGAGGTTCGACAGGTAAATGCTGAAAAACAAGACCTGCTGGATCAACTCAATGATATTGAAAACAGGTATAATGAACTGACCACTGAGTATGAACAACTCAATGACCTTTTTCTGGCGGAAAAACGAAAAGTGGGACAACTAAGGGCGCAATTGCGCAACAGCGGTATTGGCGAGGGTGAACCCTCGGCTGATGTCTCTGGATTCAGAGAGCGTATTGAAGAACTGGAAGACCAACTGGAAAGTTACCGTACGCAATTGGAGATGGTTGAAGCAGAAAATGAAGCACTCACCGGCGAAAATGCCCAAATCAGAAATACACTCACTGAAACTACGGACAGAAATCGTCAACTGGAAACCATGAACGAAGACCTGGAGAAAAAACTTGAAAATGCTACGATCCTGACTGTTTCAGAGATCAAGGCAACGCCACTGCGTGAAAAAAGAAAAGGTGATGAACCCACAGATAAAGCAAAAAGAACTGATAAAATAAGCATTTGCTTCACCATCAATCAAAACCTGGTTGCAGATCCGGGAAACAGAGACTTTTATGTAAGACTTACAGACCCCTCGAATCAGGTAATGAGCATCTCACCTGATAATACCCTCGAATTTGAAGGCGAAACCATTCAGTATTCTGTACTCAGAACGGTTAACTTCCAGAACAACGCACAGGAGGTTTGCGTTGTATGGGATCAGGATGAAAAATTTGACAAAGGGTATTACAACGTAGTGATCTTTAACGACGAAAACGAAGTTGGTTATAAACTTTTTCAACTCAACTAAACCACCTGTCAAAAACAACCATCAAAAACCGGCGTCTTATTTCAGGATTCCGGTTTTTTTTATTCAATTTTCGTACTTTTGTCTTTTTTTTAACCCCGTAGAAACTGTTCAATCAGCAGAGGTTATGTCATCCCTTTACATAAAGTTTGATATAAGGGGCAAGGTAAAAACAGATGACAATGATTATATACCAAATTGAGTGAATTCTGTTCAATAGACCATATTGGCAAACATCATCAAAAACTTAAATCTGAATAATAACGATACGAAACAAACAACAGACCTATGAAAATTTCATTCAACTGGCTCAGGGAATACATAAAGATTGAAGAATCTCCGGAAAAAATTTGTGAATACCTTACAGATTGTGGTTTAGAGGTAGAAGGGATGGAAAAAACAGATTCAGTAAAAGGGGGTCTTAAAGGTTTAGTAATTGGAGAAGTGGTTCGTTGCGAAAAACATCCTGATGCCGACCGTTTGAGTGTGACAGAAGTAAATATTGGTACTGAGGTGCTGCCCATTGTTTGCGGAGCACCCAATGTAGCCCAAGGACAAAAGGTTGTGGTGGCCACCGTGGGTACTACTTTATACCCTAAAGAAGGAGGTGAATTTCAGATTAAAAAAGCCAAAATAAGAGGACAGCAATCGCAGGGGATGATATGTGCTGAAGATGAGATCGGCCTGGGTGATAACCACGAGGGAATTATGGTGCTTGATCCTTCTGCCGAAATTGGTGCTCCTGCCTCGGCCTATTTTGATGTTCAAACCGATTATACCATTGAAATCGGTCTTACCCCGAACCGGATAGACGCATCATCACATTTGGGGGTTGCCCGCGATCTGGTGGCGGTTCTGAACCACCTTTTACCCGTAAAGCAAACCAAACTCCTCAAACCCGATATTAGCACCTTTCAAATAGATGAAGATACTTGTCCTGTAAAAATCACCATTGAGGATTCCGAAGCTTGTCCAAGATATACAGGGTTGTGCATTGCCGGCGTTACAATTGCCGAATCACCCGATTGGATGAAAAACAGACTGAAAGCCATTGGACTAAAACCTATCAACAACCTGGTAGACATTACCAACTTTGTTTTACATGAAACGGGTCAACCCCTGCATGCCTTTGATGCAGATAAAATTGAAGGAAACCAGGTGATCATTAAAAAGCCCGCAGAAGGTACCCCTTTTGTAACGCTCGATGAAGAAGAAATAAAACTATCGGGCAAGGATCTGATGATATGCAACTCCCGCGAACCTATGTGTATAGCAGGTATTTTGGGTGGTGTAGACTCAGGAGTAACAGATAATACCAAAAATATATTCCTTGAAAGTGCTTACTTTAATCCTGCTCATATCCGGCGCTCTTCCAAACTCCATACGATCAACACCGACGCATCTTTCAGGTTTGAAAGGGGAGCCGACCCTGAAATGACCATTTATGCCCTGAAAAGAGCGGCATTGCTGATCAGGGATATTGCAGGAGGAAAAATCACATCGCAGGTCATGGATGTTTATCCCAGCCCCCAAAAACCAGCTTTGGTAAAATTTCAATACCAAACGGCTGATAAACTGATTGGAAAAACCATTGACAGAGAGACCATCAAAAAAATTCTTACTTCGCTGGAGATCAAAATCAAAGAAGAAAACAAGGATGAACTTTTGCTTGAAATACCTCTGTACAGGGTGGATGTAACACGTGAAGCAGATGTGGTGGAGGAAATTTTACGCATCTATGGTTACAACAAGGTAGAATTACCAGACCGACTGCATGCTTCCATTGTCTCCACACCCAAACCCAATAAAAGTAAGTTACAAAACATAACCTCTGACCTCCTCTCGGGACGTGGATTTGTTGAGATCATGAACAATTCACTCTCCAGGGCAGCATATTATACAGCGGATGAGAATTTTTCCGAAGATTCGGTGGTTAAAATTCTGAATCCTCTGAGCCAAGACCTGGGAGTGATGCGCCAAACCTTGTTTTTTGGCGGTATGGAAACCATCCTATGGAATCAAAACCGGAAAATTACCAACCTGAAAATTTACGAATTTGGTAATATTTATTTCAAAGAAGAAACGGGTGATTATGGCACAAAGACACCCTTGCCCGGATACAGAGAAAATATGCAACTGGATATTTTTATGTGTGGAAATCTAAACCCGGAGAGCTGGTATGAAAAAGATAAAACCGCTGACTTTTTTGACCTGAAAGCGGAGATCATGCATCTGCTCAAAAGGATAAACATCCCTGTAAAAGAACTGAAAACAGAAGAAATGCAACCACAAGGTTTCTTTGAAACCGGGCTGACATACTACCATAACAAAAAAATACTTTTTGAAGCAGGACTGGTTTCCAAAAAATACCTGAAAATGTTTGACCTGAAACAACCCGTCTTTTATGGTTCCATAAACTGGGATCTTGCGTTAAAACTTACGGATAAAAATCCGATCATATTCAGGGAGATCCCTAAATGTCCCGAAGTAAGAAGAGACCTGGCCCTTTTGATCAACAAAAACGTCAGATTTTCTGATATTGAAAAAGTCGCCAGACAAGCTGAACGCAAAATACTGAAAGAAGTAAGGCTATTTGATATATACCAGGACAAGAAAATGGGTGAAAATATGAAGTCGTATGCTGTAAGTTTTACACTTCTTGATGAAAAGAAAACCCTTACAGACAAAGAGATTGATAAATCCATGGAAAAGATCAGCAAATCATTGCAACGCGACCTGGACGCAACATTAAGATAAAAGGTGCTTGCTGGAAAACATGAAAATCATGCGTTTTCCTGCTTACGCCCAATAAATACATTTTGCTAAAAAAACGGATACCATTTAATGATATCCGTTTTTTTTATGATAACGTTGTTTTACTTTCCTGAATAATTTTTCAGAGGAAAAAAAACCATTATTTTATTTTTGTGATCTTTCTGGTAAGCGTACCACTTTCCGTTATTACTTTGATGAAATAGTTTCCTGTTGGCAAATGATTCAGATCAAATATAAAAGAACCGGTAAGACCTTTTTCATAAAAAACAGTATTGCCCAATACGTCCATGATACGAACTTCGGAAGAAGAGACTCCCGGAAGATCCACGGTAAGTGAAGATCTGAAGGGGTTCGGGTAAACTGTCAGACTTTCATTATCAGGATTATTTACATCCAGACCTGTAGCCATCAATACAATTTCCACCGTAACATTTTCTCCCATGAGAAATATACTACCCTCATTATCATGGTATCCTTCTCTTTTTACAACATAATTGTAAAGTCCGTTATCCAATCCGATCATCAGGTATTCACCTGCTTCATATTCTCTTTCCTGCATAACAACAACGGCATCCTCCACCTGGTTTCCAAATTCATCATAGACCACAAACAGTGCCTCCAGTTTGATCTCAATAAGGAAAACATCGATTTCGATATGGTCGTCAATAAGTTCTATGGTACCTTCTACTTCATAAAAATCATCTTTTTGAACCTTATAGGTATAAGTATCAGGTATCATTTGTTCAAACATCATCACACCAGGGTCATGTGTGGCATCGTTTATTGTTATTACTGCATCTGTAACCTCACCATTTTCATCGGTAATATGGAAAGAAACATTATAAATGTCCTGCAACTGAACGCCCACGGAAATATCTTCATCAACCAGTTCAAAATCACCTTCGATACTCAGATACCCCTCTTTTTCAACCCTGTAAGAATAGGATCCTGCAAATAACCCTTCACTTGTATAATTACCGGCAGTCATAGAATTTTCATTGACATATACCAGGGCATCGTCAACAGCATTTCCATAAACATCTTCAACATTGAAGGTAACATGGTAACGAGGCCAAGGGGTAAGGGTAACAGATTCGGTAACATCTGCATTGGAAATGACCACCTGTCCTTCAGCATCAAAATGTTCGTTTTTACTAACAACATAATCATAGGTACCCGGGAGCATTTCCGACATGGTATACACTCCTGCCTGTTGCGATTGCCCGTCGATTGTAATCACAGCATTTTGCAGAGCCTGACTACCATCTGTAATATCAAAAGTAAGCGAAAACAGTTCCTGAAGCTCAGTTGAAACAGAAACATTCTCATCAGTAATTTCAAATTGCCCGGCAGAGGATTGATAACCACTCAATGAAACTTCATATTCATAATTTCCTGCAACGAGATAATCAATCATGTATTGACCAGGTTCATAGGTGTAACCATTAAGGGTTACTGATGCATCCGGTATAGAATTGCCTTCTGTATCCTGCACTTCAAATGTTGCTTCGTAGGTTGGTAATGCTTCAAGCACTGCTGTAATGGCTACTTCACCGCCATCAACATCAAAAGTACCTGTGGCAGATGTATAGGCATATTGGCTTACAGTATACTCATACGATCCGTCAATTATATTGGGAATAACATGAACTCCTTCCGGATATGTAAACCCATTGATAGAAACACTTGCATTTTCCAAAGGATTTCCTTCGGTATCTTCTACAGTAAAAGTAATATCATAGCCGGGTAATTCATATTGAACCACTACTTTCCAGGAATTATTATCCACGTAAGCGTATTGATCGTTGCTGCCACTGCCACCCCAGGTGCGGAAAGCATGAAGTTCGAAGGTAATGTCTCCTCCGCCTGTCACATCATTGGCAATAGGAAGTCCGGTTCTGCTGTATTCGTAAGTACCACCCGAAGAACTGCTTCCCGAGGCAACAGATGACTCAGTGGTACCTCCGTCAGAAACACAGCGCAAAAACGATTTTTGCTCGCTCATCCATGCACCATTTTCAGAAGTCATGGAATACTCTACGTCAACACCAGTTATGATGGCACCATCAGGGATGGTAACTGTCATTACACCCGGTTCAGAAGCATTGCTTTGGGTGTTGGGGTTTGAATTATAGGTTGTGGGAATATTTCCATCACTGTAAACCGGAGCTTCACCAATGATTATTTCCCGGCTTTCCTGAACAGTATATTCTCCGGATTGCAGATCAAAATCAACCAAAGCAGGCACTTCTGGAGGCGCTTGCGCAGCGGCAGAAAACTCAAAAGACGCTGTATCGGATGCCAAAGGATCGATAGCGGTCGTCTGATAACCATTTTGTGAAAAACTTAACCACTGACTCTCAGACCCGGCATTGATTTCTATGTTTTGGCTGGCTGCCTGCCCTATATTTTTGATAATGATATGCAGACCGGCGGTTTCGCCAGGATCCAGAACGCCTGGATTTAATTGTCCATCATCTTCAATCCAAAGTGTTTCAAGAACAAGCTCTGGTGCTGCTCCCGATAGTCTCATGGTAGATTCCCATATATCTGTTCCATCGGTTACCTGCAGCAATGCCGTAGCACTATATTTATTGGGTATATCATCTGCTACTGCAAATGTAAAGGCATTGGCTACGGTTGCGGTATTGTCTTCTTCGCCACTGATAACAGTTCCAAAATCAACGGGAGCATCATCAATCAAAGAAAAATACGGATCATCCATGGTAATTGTTGCTGTAACATTTTCAGCGGTTTCAACGCCAACATTTTTCAGCGTAACATCAATGCCCGTATTTTGCCCGTAAATAAATAGTTCGCTATCATTATTGGGGTTAAATCCATCCAGTAATACATAAGGTCCTTCCGGAGGAATTACCTCTATCTCATTGTTGCTGTATGTTACTTTATTGAATCCTGTAATGGTAAGTGTCAGATTCTGAGGTTGATCGATCTCCTCATCAAACTCAACTGTGGCAATACCTTCCGAAATATATGCCCTGCCAACGATCACGATCTCTTCTTCCACCTCATCGTAACGGGTAAGCGCCACTGTTGCACCTTCGGCGTTTTCGGCCATCACTTCAAAAGAAGTTGTTCCAAGAAGAATAACAGGATTATAATCAACAACCAGTTCCTGCGGAGCATCGGTTCTCACCATGAGGGTAGGATCACCAAATAGCAGCCATGTATCATGCGTCAGCACACCTTCGCTTCCATAGGCGGGTATCATGGCCATACTGCCATTGGCGGACAAACCGCCATAAGTTCTTTTGATCATTTCATGCCCCACAATGCTCTGTTCGGTTAAAAGTGCGATCATCTCATCCTGACCTTCCATAGGGGGTTGCCAGGGTTGATTGATGGTTGACATGAGCGTTCCTACAGCACCGGTTGGTTCACCATCATTGGTGGCACGCATCCACGACTCAGCAAAACAATAATCATTCACAAAGTTACCGTTTACACAAGCTACCGACCAAATGAAAGGTAGTTTTCCCACGTTGGTTAATTGGTTTACATGGCTAATACTATAATTTGCAACACTCCATCCGGTTGTAGACCCATGATTGATAAAATTAATGGTGCTTACCCCTTCATTGATATCATTTGAAATATCTGCGGCTGTTGTGTTAGGTACACCGGGTACCCCACCATCATATCTTTTATGTACAACATCATAAGTAAAGTTGAGCAAAGTATCCCTGATAAAATCCATGTGCTGATAATCGGCTTCGCCATTGTGCCCATTGCCAGCACCTTCGTTTCTTGCAATGCCCAATCCGTTGCTGATCCATGTATCATCAGTTGTCATATCCCGTTCATATTCAATCATACGCTGAACCTGCGTTTCAACCTGTGCCACATTTTCTGCAGAAAACCTGCCCACAAAGATCTCATTATAAGAATCATTGCCCAGAATGTAGCCATATGCATTATCTGAATGACCGTTGCTGGTTGTCAAAGGGGGCAATTGCGGCGCATCGCCAATGAGAAGCAGATGCGCAAAATCTTCATGCTCGTTGTAATAGTCTTCTACAAAAGATTTGATGTCAGCGGCAGATGATCCGGCTTCAGATTTGGGCACGATCTCTGTTTTCCGACCGGTAGTTCTTTTCCAGTCGACCAAAGGTTTCATAGCATCCATAAAGTCATCATGAGCAATAATGAGCATACTTCCCTCCTCTCCTTCGAGAAACTGATAATTCTTTTCGGCAGCATTCATATTGATAAACATATTATTATAAATGTTGCTGAACTCTGAATCGACTTTCCATTCATTTTTATCTCTGACAAGAGGAGTTTCGGCCATCTCACCACTACTTTCAAGCACGATTGTGATGGAAGTATAAACCCTCAGGGTTTTGGATACGGGGTTGTACTGAAATGGGAATACAGTAATGGTTTGGCCGCGAAAATCACGAAGAATGAAAGGATCCTCCAACTGGGCCAGTTGATAGGGCCAAAAAGCATCTTTCCGGTACATTTCAGCATATTCATAGGGTACGTCGGCCGGATTTATATCTCTTGTAAAGTGACCTTTGGATGGGGCGACATGAATATCGTCAATATCATAAAATTCATTGGCGATCACCTTGATATTCATATTTTCTGTGTCGGGGATAACAACAGAGGTATGAAGTTTTCCCAGGTCGGGCATACCTTTTTCTGTTATTTGCAAACCCTCCGAAGTTCTGATAACCAGTTCATTTCCACGTGGTGTTTCCACCTGCTCAGAAAAGTATCCATCCAGGTTGATGTTTATTCGGGTTGTTGTGATATCACTCTCTATCAAATGAATATCCGATTCGGTTGGTTGAGCGCTGGTAAATCCATGCCAGTTTTGGGCAAATACAAGCGAAAAAGAAATAAAAAACAAGATTCCGGTAAAAAGTAGATTTTTTTTCATCTGTTTATAATTTGATTAAATAGGTCAGATGGAGCTCGCTAACAGTCTGACTACATGCTTTACATGCCGCGAATGATAATCATGCGCGTGTGTGTCAAAAATTTTGTCATGCTCGGTTCATCTGTTTATAATTTGATTAATTAGGTTCTCGTATTTTCAACGAGAGAGCTCGCCAAAACGCTGACTACATGCTTTACATGCCGCGAATGATAATCATGCGCGTGTGTGTCAAAATTTTTGCCATGGCTCGGTTCATCATAAATAAATAATAATTATATAAATAAAAAATGAAATGCCGGTTTTTTTTGGTTTTTCCCGGCATTTCGGATCGTATTATTGAATGATGATCTTTTTAATGTATGAGTTTTCACCATTGCTTATTCGAAGATAATAAATTCCTGCCGAATATTCAGAAATGTTTATGTTAAAAATATGTTCTCCTGAGATATTGTCGATAACTGTTTTTTCTATTACCTGTCCCTGGTAGTTGGTGATAAACATATCGGTTTTCTCAAAATTTCCGTTCAGCAATACCTGAAATTCCCCTTCTGAGGGATTGGGATATACGCTTATGCTTTCAGCAGCAAAAGAATTCATACCCGTACCAACGGCAGTCAGCGCAATATCAACAACAACATCATCATTGCTCACCAATACATTACCACTATAGCTATTGTATCCTTCTTTTTCAATGGTGTAGGGAAACATACCGTTATCAACACCCAACATCACGTAATCACCGGGTTCGTGGATGTTTCCATCAAAAGTAACAACCGCATCCGAGATTGCATTTTGTTGATCATCCTTAATGTTGAAATGCACTTCATAAATAATTTCGATCATAAATATTTCCAATGTTTTATGATCGTCTTCTATGAGTACCTGACCTTCTACATCATAATAATTTTCTTTGGTTATGGTATAGGTATGTGTTCCTGGCATGATCTGGTGGAAATTATGAATACCTGATTCATGAGTGTTTCCATTTATGGTGATAACAGCATCTTCCACAGGACCATCATGGCAGGTTATATCGAAACTGAGGGTATAAACATCCTGCATCGCAACATCAACAGTTATATTATCGTCTGTCAGTTCGAGATCACCTTCAACAGTCAGGTAACCTTCTTTAGAGACTTCATAGGAATAATTACCGGCAAAAAGACCTGTAGCTATATAATCTCCTTCATTCAAAGGGTTTCCGTCAATTTTGACAGTGGCTCCTTCAAGATTTTCGCCATCCATATCATGAACAACAAAAATGACTTCATAGCGGGGCCATGGTGTCAGCACAACATCCACAGTTTCATTTTGATTGGAGACCGTAACGTTACCTTCGGCTTCAAAGTATTCGTTTTTGGTTACTGTATAATCATAATCTCCGGGCAAAAGATCTTCCACGGTATAAACACCGGATGGCAATGTTTCATCATTGATAGTAACAACCGCTCCGGTAAGTTCATTTTCGCCATCTGAAACATGAAAAGTGATACTGTAAAGCTGTTGTATCTGTTCATTCAGTGTGATATTCTGATCAACAATTTCAAACTGACCTGTAACAGACTGGAATCCATCTTTGGAGATTTCATAATCATAGGTATCTGCTACGAGGTAATCGATGGCGTATTGTCCGGGATCATATGCATTTCCGTTGATAGAAATTACAGCATCAGATACCGGATTTTCCTCTGTATCTTCTACCGTAAATGTAGCTTCATAGGTTGGTAATTCTTCGAGTATGACGGGTACGGTAACATCCTCTCCATCAATACTGAAACTACCTTCCACAGATGTAAAAGCATATTGTGATACCGAATAAGTATAATCACCATCTGTCATATTTTCAAATTGATACACTCCTGCAGGATAGGTTGAGTCATTGATGGTTATTTCAGCTTCAGACAATGCGTTTCCTTGTGTATCTTCCACCAGGAAATTCACTGTATAACCAGGCAATGTAAAATGTACAATTATTTTCCAACTGTTGTTATCCACGTAGTTGTATTCTGTATCAGAACCAGATCCTCCCCATGTGCGGAATGCGTGAAGTTCAAAAGTTACTTCGCCTCCACCAACAACATCATTGGCGATATTTAGTCCGGTTCTGTTATATTCAAAAGTGCCCGCTGAGGTACCTGAACCCTGTGCAACAGATGGCTCTGTTGTCCCCCCTTCAGAAACACAGCGCAGGAATGACTTCTGCTCACTCATCCAGGCTCCATTGAAAGCGGTCATATCATATTCCACATCTACTCCGGTTATGGTAGCACCTTCCGGAATGGTTACGGTCATTACGCCTGGTTCAAGTGCATTACTTGAGGTGGTTACATTTTCATTGTATGTAGTAGGAATGTCGCCCTCATCATAAACAGGTGCCTGCCCAACAACGATCTCGCGTGTTTCCTCAAAAATATATGCACCTGTTTCGGCGATAAAATCGAGTGCTACAGGAGTTTCCGGGGGTGTATTGTTATTGGCAAAAAGGGTAAATACTGCTGTTTCCGATGCCCCTGATGCAATAGCGGGCAGCTCTGAGGATGACTCCTGAATGATTACCCAGGTGCTTTCCGTTGATACTTCTGCTGTGGTAATTTGGCTGGGTGCATGTCCTACATTGGTTATTATTACAGATACATCTGCTGTCTCTCCCGGATCAAGTACTCCCGGATTAAGTAAACCAGGATCATCAATGGTAAGGGTTTCATAAACCAGATCGGGAGCATTGGCTTTTACTGTCAGATTCGATTGCCACTGGTTTTCTCCATCGGTAAGGTTGAGTACAAAAGTCGCCTCATATTGATCTGGCACATCATCCGAAACTCCAAAAGAAAACGCATTTTCAACTGTTGTCATATTTCCTGTTTCTCCTGCAACCACATCGCCAAAATCAACGTTTCCTTCTGTTAAAAGGGTAAAATGAGGATCTGTTCCGGTCAGAAATCCGGATATTCCGATGCCATTGTCGGCACCTACATTTTTTACAGTAACGTCAATGTTGGTTACCTGTCCATAAATAAAAGCATCTGCATCGCCAGAGAAGTCATACGAATCAAGTACCACAAAAGGACCTTCCAGCGCAGCGGCAGGAACATTTTGAATATAAGGTATGTATTGTGATTTGGTTACTACAATGGTTAGATCATCAGCATCAATAACAGGTTCGATAGGTACTTCCACTTCGCCTGATTCTCCGACAAAGGCAGCACCGTGTAATACGCCATTCTGTGAAATGGCAACATAAGAACCTGGTTCCGCGGTAACAGTATATGTATCCAAACCAATAGGCACAATAGGCATATGTGTTACCTGATTTTCGGTTCCCTGTGTCATATAAATAAATGTTGAAGGATCGCCAAAGGTGTGATACGCCTGCCAATAATACAATGGACTTGAATGCTGGGGATAATTTTGTATATCTACTTCGGTAACGGCAAGATTACCCACAAATTTGAGAGCGCCAACCGCCAGATAATCCGATGTAAAAGGGGCATCGTAAGCACCCAGTGTAGTTTCTTCATTGGTAGGAACATATCCATTGTTATTTCCCTGGATAGGAAAAGCACCAACTGACCAGTAAAAATCCTCGAACCAATAGGTATTGGGCGCGGATCCAATATAGGCCACTGCTCCTTTATTGGCAGCTCTTACCCAGGCTTCGCCAATGCATTCCCCATCACTGAATAATCCGCTCAAACAGCAATTGCCAATGGCAAGAGGGTACTTTCCGTCATTGGTCATATTGTGGACATCAGATACCGAAAGCAGAGGGTCTCCCCATGAAGTAGGCGAGCAATGGGCTGTATAATTAATCATACTTACCGAGATGCGCTCGTTGTCGTAGCATCCGGAATAGTTGGTCAGATACTGATTTACAGAGCTGAATCCATTGGCCTGATTGAAGTAATATTCAGTTCCGTATTGAACTGTTGGTTGACCTACGCTGGGATTCCACGTTCCATCCGCACCTGCAATAAGGGTAACATCATCGAGGTAGGCAGGATCTTCAAATTCGTATTTTTCGTAATATATTATCTTGTCAAGTTGATTCTGAAGTTCATTGATGTTTCTGGCCGATAAGCGTCCATAGTACATTTCGGGAAAATAATCACCGTCTACGGAAGCATAATACAGATCTGTGACCTTGTTGGAAGATGAACCCACTGTTGAGGCAGGAATTTTATCGGAATCTCCTACAATAACCAAAAAAGTAGGTGCAGGATCATCAGGGGTTGCAGCATTATACTGTACATGAATATATGATTGTATCTCAGAAGCACTGGTGCCTGTTTCATCCGTGTAAGCTTCGGTTACCTCAAATCCCATTTGTGTTTTCCATAATATAAAAGGCTGCAGGGTTTCTTCAAAATCGGCGTGTGAAACGATCAGCATCTTCACCGGATCTTTGGTCAGATCAGGATGTTGGTCAAAAATATCTTTGGTCTGAACTTCATGGTTGAACAGATTTTGGTACAAAGGTTCAAAATATGGTGAGAATGTAGACGCTTTAACGTAAGTCGTTAAAGACTCATCGGCATTTTTAAAATTTAATTCCACGTCTATATTATTAAATACCTTGATCGTATGATTTACAGGATCGTATTGCACAGGAGAAACAGTTATTCTCGCTATTCGCACTCCTCTCATCACCCCCAGGACTTCCACCTCTATAAGTTCTTGTTCTGTATAACCTGATTTGGCATAAGCTTCCTGAACATATTCAAATGGAACATCATCTGGTCCCTGGTCTTTTCTCATGGAGGGTTGAACAGGCATGAGCGGCTGATCTAAATCAAAGTCTTTCAAATGGATCGTTTCATTTGTGAAATTTGTTACGTTCACTTCCACTTCGGCGCCAAAGGGTATTTCTATCAGGTTTTTGACTGCCGGTAATTTTGGATAACCTAATTCACCGACGGAATAGCCTTTTTGGAGAAATAACTCATGAAAGTCTCCTTTGCTGGTTTTTACATCCATTACCTGCAGAGCATCAAAATTGTATTGCATGGATAAAGAACGATCGGTTTGGCTAACTACTTCTGATTTTTGTGCGTCAACCGAGAGTGGAATGGTTTTTTGCGCCTGAATTGTTGTAGCAAAGAACAATACAAATAGCAGCAAGACAACCTTCAGATTGTCCATAAATACATGTTGAACATTTTCTAATGGAAGTAAATTTTTTTTCATCTGTTAAAAGGTTTTTAAGAATGGTAAATTATAAAAGTATTGATGGTAAACCTTGAAACCTCTGTTTAGTCTCCATTGAAGGTCTACCTGCAAATCATGTTCAGAGAAGATGCTTTTCGCTATTGATAACCAGCCAGCGGAAATACCCTTTTGTTTTGGAAAAGTAATAAATATGATGCGGAAATTGTTGACTTTTTGAGAACCAAGTAGAATAATTTTAATCTGTAACAAAAAATGAAAAAGAAACCTTTTTCAAACTAACCGGAAAATGCTTTATTTTCATAAGTAAATGGAACGACTTTATGTCAACAAAAGTAAACATTTCATTTTTTATAACCAATCTTTGAAATGTTAATATCAAAAATTAAAACCGCTGGATAGCAGAAGAGTGAATTCAAACGACATATATTTAATAGTCAATTGACTTATAAATCCCACAAAAAATAAATATTTTGCAAGACGAACCGATCCATGACAAATTTTTTGACACAGTTCTACTGAGCATGTAGAGGTAAAAGCGCATGATTATCATTCGCGGCATGGTAAAACATGCAGTCGGCGTGCAGGCGAGCTATCTCCTGGAAAAAAAGATACAGGCATCTGACCAATTTAATCAAGTTATGAACATTTTTCAGACGTGTTTGATTTTCCAAACCGGGGGAAGGGAGGCAAAAAAACCAATCAGGGAAACAGTGAAAAATACAAGCAAAAAATCGAATGGTTCAAGATGCACCGGGTATGCATCAACGATAAAAGTTCCCTGGGCCTGAATAGAAATTACACCGTAACGGATTTGAATCCAGCTAATCAGCCATCCTAAAAATAAACCTAACAAAGCACCTCCAAAACTAATGAGGAAACCTTCGAGCAGGAAAATATTCCTGATCAGTTTTTTGCTTGCCCCCATGCTTCTGAAAATTTTAATATCTCTTTGTTTTTCAAGAATAAGCATGGTTAAACTTCCGGTGATGTTGAATGCGGCGATCAAAAGAATAAAAGACAATATGAAAAATATCGCCCATTTTTCTGATTGCATGACTTTGTAAAAAAACTCCTGCTGTTGAAAACGGTTTTTTATTTCAAACCCGCTACCCAATATTTGCTGCAAGTCATTTTGAACGTTTCGGATGTTTGTACCCGGGGCAATACCTAACATTACAGACGTTACCTGTTCATCGCGGTTATTCAATTTTCTTAATAGGGAAATGGGAGCGATGACATATTCCATATCAAACTCTGCCTGTACAGAAAAAACCCCGGAGGCATAATTGGAACTTGCAGTAAAAGCTTGTGCGGGTAAAAAACTGGTAACCCTCCCTCTACGGGGAATGTAAACAGTCAGGGGGTGGAGATAATCGTTGATGTTGGCTCCCAGAACCAATGCTACACCCTGCCCTAAAACAAGCTGAGAGCGGTCTCCTGACTGCAATTGATATTCGCCTTCTATCATAAGGGTATCAACACCTGTAATATTTTTGTACTGCTCGTCAACACCTCTTAATCTTACAATATGTTGCTTATTGCGATAAGTGAGCAAAGCCATCTCTTCATAAATTTCAGATAAATAAAGAACATCAGGATGTTTTTTTATCTCCTCTAAAGGAAACTGATTGATATCAAAGGTCTTTCCTTCGGAAAGAGTGATCTCTATATCGGGATTAAAAGCATTAAAAAGAGAAAGGATCAGCTTTTCAAATCCATTAAATACCGATAACACCACAATAAGTGCCATTGTTCCAAAACTAACTCCTATTACAGCAACCATTGTTAAAATATTGACTGCTGTCTGAGATTTTTTGGCAAACAAATACCGACGTGCTATGTAAAAAGGAAATTTCAATGGTACAAAACTATTTTTGTGCAATTACCAGTAAACCTGTCCCGGTTTTATTAGGTCTGTATACATCCAATAAGTTGAAAATAAAACAAAAAGGGTAAACAATCAAATAATAAATGGGTAAAATCAAAAAGAATAATTTGCTTTGGGCAAGCATCAAAATAGGATACTTCATAGATAACAACCATGAAAGATGCCCCCAGAATCCATAGGTATAATGCACCTTAACTTTATTAAATCCTGCATTGATTAGTTTTTGGGTAATTTCATCCTTACCATAACCATCTCTAACATGCTCCTCTATAAAGGACGTATCATGGTCGTGGTTAACATCAGAACCACCCTGATCAGAAGGCGTGCTGATAACCAGCTGTCCCTGGTCTTTAAGTGTCTTGTGAAAATTGGAGAAAACCTTCTCATCTTCTTCAATATGCTCCATAACATCCACAGACAGGATCAGATCATAAGTATCCGGTTCTTTAAACCGGGTGAGATCTGCCAAAACAAAGTTGGCATTTGTAATTCCGGCATCCGAAAAAAAACGGTTGCAATCCTCTACCTGTTCTTTTTTGATCTCTATACCAGTAAGATTCCAGTAAGGTTTATTCTTCATTATGTTATAACTGTACTGCCCAAAACCACTGCCTGCATCCAATACCTTAACCGGTTGATCGGGAGGGAAAGATGCAAATATTTTTTTTAAATGATGATGGACATGCCAGGCCCTCAGCAACAAAAGATCAAGTAAATCATAAAAGACTTTCCTTAAAAAGGGCGATCGGTTAAAAAAGTTGCCAAGAATTTTCTTTATTGGGTCGTATTGCATAGAACAGGTACAATTATTTTTTTAGCAGTTTCTCAATGTTTTCTATATAATCTAAACTATCATCAATAAAAAATTGTAATTCCGGAACATGGCGGAGTTGATTTTTCACTCTCAAACCCAGTTGTTTCCTGATTTCACTGGTATGAAGTTTAACCTGTCCCATAATTTTCTGAGCATCAGAACCAAAAATGCTGAGATAAACCCGCGCAACAGACAAATCGGAAGTAACCTTTACCTGTGTTACGGTGATCATGGCCCGTGAAAATTTATTGGGTGATTCACGTTGCAGAATCTCACCCAGATCTTTTTGAAGTAATTTATTGATTCTTTTCTGACGTTGTGATTCCATATGAGTAGTTTTTTACAAAGATACAGTTATTCAAACTTGATCATGAGAGTTTTTTACTGGTTTTATTGCTTTACAGAAAAAAGTCACTCTGATCATGAATTTCAACATTATTAGCAGAAACAGCCAACTTTTAATTGTTAATACTGTTAACAGACTTGTAGAAAACAATCTTTTAATCATTCAATAAAAAACATATGGATACAAGAAAAGAAAAGGACTCTCTGGGATTTATTGATGTACCTGCTGAAAAATACTGGGGTGCCCAAACACAGCGATCCTTGCAAAACTTTAAAATCGGTACCGAAAAAATGCCTGAGGAGATTATCATGGCATTTGCAGTGCTAAAAAAAGCATGTGCGGTGACCAATGAAAAAGCAGGCATACTCAAACCTGAAATTGCACAAGCAATTGCAACGGTTTGTGATGAAATTACAGACAACAAACTGGATGGTAATTTTCCGCTTGTGGTTTGGCAAACCGGGTCAGGTACCCAATCCAACATGAACCTGAATGAGGTTATTGCCAATCGGGCACACGAGATACTGGGTGGTAAATTAAACGATCAAACAAAGAAGGTTCATCCCAATGACCATGTCAATAAGTCACAATCGTCAAACGATACATTTCCTACTGCCATGCATATTGCGGCCTACAAAATGATGGTGGAAAAAACCATCCCTGGTTTGGAAATGCTCAAATCATCATTGGATAAAAAATCAAAGGAATTTAAAGATGTTGTAAAAATCGGACGTACCCATTTGATGGATGCCACACCGCTTACCCTGGGAAATGAGTTTTCAGGATACGTAGCTCAATTGGGTTATGGCATCAAAGCATTGAAAAACACCTTACCACATTTAAGTGAACTTGCCCTTGGGGGCACAGCAGTGGGAACAGGTATAAACACACCCGACGGTTTTGCTGTAAATATTGCTAAAACCATTGCCGGTATTACATCTCTTCCCTTTCAAACTGCTCCTAACAAATTTGAATCCCTGTCTGCCCACGATGCCGTTGTAGAAACCAGTGGTGCCTTAAAACAAATTGCCGTAAGCCTGATGAAAATCGCCAATGATATCCGCCTTCTGGGATCAGGTCCAAGGTGTGGTTTGGGCGAACTAAAACTTCCTGCCAATGAACCGGGTTCTTCGATCATGCCAGGAAAAGTAAATCCAACCCAGTCAGAAGCCATGACCATGGTGGCAGCACAGGTGATCGGCAACGATGCAACCATTTCTGTGGGAGGTATGAACGGGCATTTCCAACTGAATGTTTTTAAACCTGTTATGATCTATAATCTATTACAATCGGCAAGGTTACTGGCAGATGCATCTGTTTCCTTTACTGTAAATTGTGTAGATGGAATAGAAGCCAACCCTGAAAAAATAAAAGAACACCTGAACAATTCGCTGATGCTTGTTACAGCACTCAATACACACATAGGGTATGACAATGCCGCCATGATCGCCAAAAAGGCTCATCAGGAAAATCTAACGCTAAGAGAATCTGCTATACGGTCGGGTTTGATCACTGCAGAACAATTCGATGAATGGGTAGACCCGGGAAAAATGATCTGATTCAGGCAGCAGCATACACAATAAATTGATATTTTTAGGGATAAGAAAGAAAAAGGGTGTCAAAAAATTTGACACCCTTTTCGGCATTCATCAGTGTTAACAATAATAGCAGTGAAAGGTCTAATATTCCCAAAGATCAAGTTCGTAATTACGAATCTCTTCTTTAATTTTTTCGGCTTCCAGAAGTTGGTCTAGCCCATATGTTTGATACTCTTGTATAAGCCGGTCGTATACATTGGATTCTTTATAAATATAACTATTGAACATGCGGCGCATGAACAAGTCATCAAAGGACATTCTTTTTGCATCGTTATGACGGTTATAAGCTTCGGCATTCACCAAAACATTTCTTGCCTCATTAAAATAAACCCAGAAAAGGGGTTGATCACCCAAACTTTCTCTTGTATCCGGATCAATTCTTTCCCTTACCGGGCACAAACCAATAATTCTTACATCGAGAACAGATCGTTTGCTATCAAAAAACCATTCTTCCTTGATTCTGAATTTGGTAACCTCATCTGAGCTTAACTCAATGACAATGGTAGAATCATATTCTTCGTATGGAGGATCAGGTCTGACAAAGGTTCTGACTTCCTCCCGCGAATACTGGTTACTTATTTCTTCGGGAGTAAGCAGCATGGTAAATTCGTCGTTGTCAAAAGCCCTGATGGAACCTTCATTTACAGCGCCCATCAGAACCTGCATAAGACTTTGCCGGTCGTCGATGGTCGTATTGGGAAAATAAAGGGGGTGGTTAATTTTTTCTCTCAGATCAATTACCTGCCATACCCTTTTGGACCAAAGGACATCTGCTTCCCGAACATGTGCGAGCGGAATAGGCGTTTTTTCTTCAATCCACACTTTTTCATAGATACCATCTGGGGGGGTTGCCCCTTCAATAACCTGTGCATTTAGTCCTGTAGAAAACAGAAGAGCAACAAGTGATGTAACAAATAAGAATTTAATTTTGGTCATAGCGAAACCTCCGGTATTTTGTTTTTAATGTTAATTTACTGTATTCTGAAAACCATTGGCGGAAGATTACGTTCTCTGCCGTCATCGCCAACAGCTTTTATATTTTCAAAAGAGAATCTTTGTCCTCTGTTAGATCTTCTGATGGCTTGCTCCATTTCTTCAGTTTGAAGATTTGAGGTGGATCTCCATTCCTGAAAATCTCCGGCTACGGTGGTATTCATTGAGAAGCTGGTGATTCTGAAATCCATTTCAAAGTCGAAATCCGGCATCCTTGGGATGATCGGTTGACCGGCAAGAACATCCTTGGGAATATTTCCCTCTTTTTGACCAGCAATTTCCGGATAAGGATCGGGTACAACGCGCACTCTGAAAGTGGAAGCACCCATATTTCTCAATTCGTTATTTATCCGGGCAAAAAGAGTGATGGTGACATTTGTATTGACGTTATGGTTTTGACTCAATCTGACATTGTACCCTCCGCCGGCTCTGGGGATCAACCTGTTTCCTGCTCCACTGATCCGGGGTTCTATATTGCCGCTGGGTATACCAGGCACAGAAACCGATACAGGATTGTCAACACCCATATAAAATACATTCATGGCATCAGCACTAACAGTTGCCGAAGGGCGTTGGACAATAAAATCGCCTTCAAAATCGTAGGTATTGACCCCTGCGGGTCCTACCACACTTACTTGTCCACTGTAAGACTGGATGCCTTCCGAATTGGCTGGTATACGCAAGTTTCCGTCTTCCACGGTACGTCCATTGACAGTTACTGTAGGTTTTTGCTTGGAATCAAATGCAGCCACAATTACTTCTGCTTCAAAATAGTCTCCCAGTAAAACAACCTGACTTTTGGGTAATACTGCGGCTTCAATCTGATCAAAGGAAAAATCTTCAGCAGTAATGGCTGCATACAAAAGGTTCACCACATCAAATTCTGCATTTTTTACTTCTGTTACCAAACGGCTAAGATTTGTGGCAGCAGCAACAGGTATTTGATGATCGAACATGGCCATCTGCCAGTTGATCTCTATACCACCTTTATCGTAGAAAGGCCCTTCAGTATCCAAGCCCAACTGAATATTATCGCGAAAAAGTTCGGGCGTCCTTTCTTTCATGGCTACTTTATAATCCTCAATCATTTCTCTCAACTTATGTGCTCTTGTTCCCTCCGAACCAGGCACAGCCACGGGTGTTCCACTTCCATCCATGGGTTGCAGTAACCAAAATGCTGAAGAAGCACTATAATTATCTTTGGCCTGCATATTGATTAACCGCAGTGTATCTGCTTCTTCTTTGGTTATACCATCAACAGAAGCAATCATTTCAGCGCGGGTATCCAGAATAAACTTTACCAGTTCTTCCGAATAGTCTTTTACTTCAAAAGCCAAGGAGTAGAAAGGTTCAACCCTATTGGGCGCCAGTTGCTTTTGTTCCTCAAAATCCTGGTAAACCATTTCCACCTTCTGACCAAAGTTCCGGTTGGTTTGTTGCAACCCATCGTCGACCATAACAAAGGCATTCAATACCTCCTTCGACACATTCAATGCGAGAAGTGCGGTAAGTACCAGATACATCATTCCGATCATTTTTTGTCTCGGGGTTTGCTTTCCTCCTGCCATGTTATTTCAGTAATATTTGGGTGTTGTTAAAATTTTGTGTGCTTTTCATCCTGATAAGACCAGCGCTTTTTTTTTACCTGATCACTGTCATTAATTTGTATCACAGTTTTACTTGCCTCCATTAAAATTCATGGCAGTAAGCATGTTGCCATAAACACTGTTGAGCGAAGCAATATTTTTGGTCAGTGCATTCATCTGTTCTTTATATTCCTGGGTAGTACCCACGGTCTGGTTCAGATTTTCCACAAGACTGCTGACCGATTCCTGCATTTTTTCAGTATTCTGAAACTGTGCATCCGAAGCCTGTAATTGAAGCTCGTAAACCGCATTCAGCGCTTCCAGATTCTGGGATGTTTTCTGCAATTGATCTGTATAGGTAGTTCCTTGTTTTGCACTGTTTTCAAGTGCCTCAACGGTTTTAACCAGCAACTCGGAACTTCTGCCATAATTGGAAACCAATTCACTGGTGTATCCTGTAAGATTTAGCAAACTGCTATTATATTGTTTGGCAGCATCAAGATTTTCCTTCATTTGACCAGCAGTTTCCTTGTAACCCACATTCAGATCATCAAGAGATTCTTTGGCATTTTTTACACTGCTTGCAAATTCTTCAGAAAGACTGATGTCGTGCTTCAGGTATTCGTTGGTGTTTTTATAGGATTGGCTGAGATCAAGAACCGATTGCGATGCGGCTTCCATATTCTTTATATAGTCTTGCGTGGCCAAAGCTGCATTAGATATATCTGCCAATTTGGATGCATTATCTGTCAGATTTCTTAATCCCGCTCCAAGATTTTCAATGAGTTCGGGACCAATATTGGCTTCCTCAAGCATTTTATCCAAATTGGTTGAGAGGGTGATACTTTGCACATTATTGGTTGTAGGAGCGGCCGGCAGATTTTTATTCCTGCGATGATTTTCTGGCAATTGCGGGTTATCCCCATCATCATCTTCTGTGTCGATGCCTGCAAGTTCAGGGTATACCAATGTCCAGTCGGGTTCTTCATGGGGTTTTTCAAATGCAGATACAAAGAAAATAAGTGCTTCAACTCCTAAACCAATGGTAAGCATCACGCCAGCAAAGGGCCAGTGCTGAATTTTGAATAATGCACCAACGATAACTACTGCAGCTCCCCAACCGTAGAGCTTAGACATAAAATTTTTAAACGCTTTGGATTCCAGCCACTTCATAAAATTCTAAATTAAAGGGAAATTACTATTATTAAACGGACATAACATTCAAATATCAGATATTGTTACAAGAACAAAACAGATAAAAGATTTAATTATTATTTCAAAAGGTTTTTTTTTAATAAACATTAGAAGCACCGCCTCCGTCAATTCGATCACGACCAGGATATGTTTGCACGCACCTGAAACCTATATAAGATTTGGCTGAATCCTGATATTCATAGGTTCGGGTACCTACCTGAAGCATAAAACCTACATCTTTCCAGGAGCCTCCGCGGATGGCTTTACGTTTGAGGGTAATAGGGTCATCTTCTTTTGCTTCGTAGTGGTAGTGCATATTCATATCGTGTCCGAAGTTATAGAATGATTCATCAAAAGCATTGATGGTCCATTCGGCAACATTTCCCGACATGTCATATAATCCATAGTCATTGGGCGGGTAGTGTCCTACGATAACAGTTTGAAATCCACCATCATCAACATAGTTACCTCTGAGGGGTTTAAAGTTGGCAAGAAAACAACCATCCAGGTTTCTTGTGTATGGTCCTCCCCAGGGATACGGGTTGAGATCGAGACCTCCACGAGCGGCATATTCCCATTCGGCTTCGGTTGGTAATCTGAACTCCTGTGCAAAAGGCCGGCTTTGAGAAGCCAGGTAACTATTCAGGAAATTGGTTCTCCAGATGGTAAATGCTCGTGCCTGTGACCAGTTTACACCCACTACCGGATAATGGTCATAAGTTGGGTGCCAGAAATACTGCTGCGTCATCGGTTCATTGTAGGCATAACTGAAATCGTGGATCCATGCCAGTGTATCAGGATAGACATGTGTTTCATATTCTACAACGAACTCATTACGTGGCGTATCTCTTTCAGATTTTTTAGCGGCTCTGTTAATATCAATAATGTGGTACCGGTAAATGAGTTTCCGGGTATCAATTTCACGGCGACGGAAGAATCTTTCGTGCTCGGGCAGGAACAACTCGTTCAAAACATCCCTTTCCTCTTCACCGTCCCAATTGATATCATATCTCCAGTTGATGAGCGGTGGATCTATATCCATGCCAAATTCATCCATCATGATAAGATGCTCTTCGTCTATGTCTGCCAAAAGCATGTGAGCCAAAGAATCTCTTACCCAATGCACAAACTGCCTGTACTGGTTGTTTGTAATTTCTGTTTCATCCATGTAGAATGCGGGTAAAGAAACCGTTTTACTCATTGCATTTTGCGAATAAGCAATATCTTCATCTGAAGGTCCCATGTTGAAACTACCCATGGGTATATAAACCATACCGGGAGGATCAGCATAAAACCCATCAGGGCGATTTTGCACACCAGTGAGATGACCGCTGCCTGAACGATCACAACTGGCAAAAATGATAACTAACGATGCGATAAACATTAACCTTTTCATGTTAACTCCTGATTTTATGACCACTATTATTTTTATTAATCTGATTTGATACTTATTTTAAACGAACTGCCAAAGAATAGGTTTCATTAAAGATGTTTGTGAAACTATAAAAATCTGACATTCCTGTTTATTTCATTTATTTTTTCTATATCCAGCTCAAAACAATATTGAACCATTATTTCATGACTCCCGAAACTACGACCACTTCTGCCTAAAGGAGTTGTGGAAATATCGTAGGAATACCCAATACTGATTTGCTCGATATTTAATCCCAAAAACACAACCAATGCATCCTGAAGTCTGTAACTAACGCCACCCCATACTTTATTATTGTAAGTAACCAGTGTATTAAAATCGCTTTGAAAAGATGCTAAGTCTGTTTTGAAAAGTACTGATGGTGACAAAACAAGATTATTATTTCCGGGTATTGGGTAATTATAACCACCACTTATGTAAAACTGTCTTTTTAATTGGAAATCGGCATTAGAGATCTCACGTGTAGGTTGGGTAAACTGATTTACAGATAACCCCGCCCAAAACATTTCGCTTGCATAAAACCCCCCAAGGGCAAAATCGATGAACATCCGGGATTCTTCTTCGCCGCCAGTAAGCGCAGGATCGCCTTCATTGAGTGGGTTGAAACCGGAAAAATCTATTCTTTTATCGATAAAACCAATTTGTGCACCCAGTCCTAATTTCCCATCTGCCAAATCCAGATGATATGCATAAGCCAGTTTAACACCCAGGGCGGTTTCAAATCCAAGTTGATCCTGCAGAAATGATAAACCCAAACCTCCTCTTATTAAACTTATGGGAGCATCTACAGAAAAACTATACGTTTCAGGGTTCAAACTCTCGTCTTCCTCATCAGCAAACCCAACCCATTGTTGCCGGGCAAGTGCTGTAGCGCAAATGGCAGGTCGTAAACCAGCGTAACCCGGATTAAAAGCCATTGTGTTGAACATATTATGACTGAATTGTGCATCCTGCTGCGCCGCTGCATCATCAATACAATAAACAAAAAAACTTGTGAGTATAATGGAAATGATGACTGACCTGAACCTTATCATTCAATATTAATTTTGGTTTTATGATTTACCACTTTTTCCTTAACGCAAAGGCGTGGAAAAAATTGAATACTTTTTGAATTTCCTACTACAGAAACACCAAAAATTTTGAAGTCGGTAAAATTACAATATTTTTTTATCAACAGGGCATTGTTAATAATTTTCGGGATCAAGAATTCAAAGAACTATTTGTTTGTCAATTTGTTATATAACTAAAACTATCACTTTCACGATTACAAATATACAGAGTTGTTTTCATAATAATATCAGTAATTATACTCGTTTTAATGCCGAAGAAATTACATGCAGTTATTTCTTGTTTTATGGATTTAAAAGTACAATTTTTCAGTGGAAACAAGGGCTGATCTTATCCAAAAGAAATCTCTGATTTCACAGTAAAATCAAATTCATTAGATAAATGAGGTAAAACTATAAATTGATGGATAGAAAAGTACTACGATAATTATAAAAATTTTTGGTAAACCTGCCACCATTTTTCAGGTAATTCCTCCTGACAGGCATCCTGGTAGTCTTTATAAGAACAAGGGACAAGAAACTGTCTCTCGTATTTTGAATGCAAACCCTGAAAAGGTACCTCCATCCACCAGCGGTCGCTGGCCTTACTTTTATAAAATACAATTTCATTCTTAAACTCCTTCATGGGTACCACATATTTCAAATAGGCGCCGGAATCTTTTCTTTTGCGATCCGGAAAATCATTTTGGCGATTGTAGAAACCATCAATAAAATACCAGATCATTTGCGCCACCAGATGAGCGGTTTGTTCACCATTGTCAAAAGCAGGATTGAGTTCATAAAACCCAATGGAGGACAACTTATCGCTTAACCCGGCATACCTGGATATTTGACAGGCTTCCTCTCCATAAAATCCATTGGGAGATGCATTGCCGTTTCCGGGTGCATCAGACTGCCTGATACTACCCATGTCAAAACTAAGCAGATCAGCGTTCCTAACGATAGGTTCCACTTCTTCAAGATTACTTCTAACGATACCCAGCCGATGAACATCAAAATAGAGCTTTTGCATCAACTCTATAGCATCCTGATCTACAAAATAGGTTTGATAACCAATGTTCGTGTAATTGAAAAGAAAGTTGGGCTGATGGGTTAGTATCTTATTGAGAAAGTTATGGTTACTGATCTTTTCCTGGTTCAATCCAAGATCGAAAGAAGAATCAACAGATACAATGTTGATGATCTGACCCAACGTTTCGTATGCTCTGTAATTTGCATAGGTAAGATCCTGGGAACCTCCCATGATTACAGGAACAATTTTGTTTTCCAATAACTCTGACAATACCGTTTTAAGTGCAAAGTAAGTATCTTCCACTGTTTCACCCCTTTTGATATTCCCCAGGTCGATAATATTGGTTTTAAAAGGTCCCTGAAAAAGATTGTACAAGTATTTCCTTATATAGTCGGGGGCAAAAGCGGCTCCCTCGTTGGTAGGTGCGTTTCGGTCCTCCTTGATACCCAATAATGCAATATCTGCATTGGAGATATCCGGAAACAGATCCTCCTGGGTATAACTTCTGATCATATTCCCCAGAAGCAGTGGGTGAGATTGATGGGAAACTGTGAGTTTTTGAGTTTCTACCGGTACGAAGAAATCGGCAATTTCCATGTTCAGTTAAAAAAGATTATGTTTTTTTTCTGGGTTTTGCTGTTTTCTTCGTTGTACGTGTTTTTTTGGTTGAGGTTCCCTGCTCAGCAATTTTTAAACACTCTTCCAGCGTAAAATCTGCAGGATCTTTATCTTTGGGGAGTTTATAATTTTTTCCCTCAACGGTCAGATAGGGTCCCCATCTGCCTTTGAGAATTTTTACGTTATCATTCCATTCTCTGATGATCTTCTGCCGGTCTTTCTCTCTTTTTTCCTCAATGATCTCGATGCTTCGCGTTAGTTCAACGATGAGAGGATCCTCCTCTTTGGGTAAAGAATAAAATTTACCATCATGCCTTAAATAAGGGCCGAACCTACCTACAGCAGCTACTACCTCTTTATCTTCATACGATCCTACCTTCCGTGGCAATTTGAACAAATCCAGTGCCTGCTCCAGGGTAATGCTCTCAAGACTTTGGTCTTTTCTTAAACCTGCAAACTTCGGTTTTTCCTCATCTTCTGCACTACCGATCTGTACCATCGGACCAAACCGTCCTATGCGCGCCAGTACATCTTTTCCCGATTTAGGGTCTTTTCCCAAAATCCGTTCTCCACTAAACTTTTCTGCCGTTTGCAGCGTTTCATCAACTTTTTCATGAAAAGGATAATAAAACTCGTGCAAAACCTTTGTCCATTGTTTCAGTCCCTGGGCAATATCATCAAATTCTTTTTCCACACTGGCGGTAAAATTATAATCCATGATATCTTTAAAGTATTCCATCAGGAAGTTATTGACGACAATACCTATGTCTGTAGGAAAAAGTTTATTTTTTTCAGCACCAGTGTTCTCAGACTTTTGAGAAGTTTCAATTTTTCCTTTTTTCAACAAAAGGTAATCATAAAGACGCTTTTCTCCTTCACGGTTTTCTTTGACCACATACTCCCTTTTCTGAATAACCGAAATGGTGGGCGCATATGTTGAAGGTCGTCCAATACCCAACTCTTCGAGTTTTTTCACCAAACTGGCTTCGGTATATCTTGGGGGGTGTTTTGAAAAACGTTCCTGGGCAACCATCTCATCCAGATCAAGTTTCTGGTTCAATTCCAATGGGGGCAAAATTCCTTTCTGAACTTCATCATCCTCATCATCAGTAGATTCAAGGTACACCTTAAGGAAACCATCAAATTTAAGCACTTCTCCGGATGCGATCAGCTTTTCGTTGGTTGTGGATATGCCAATGGAAATATTTGTTTTTTCAAGCAATGCTTCACTCATTTGAGAGGCGATGGTTCTTTTCCAGATAAGCTCGTAGAGTCTTTGCTCCGATGCATCCGCTCCTGCATTTTCCACATTCAGGTAAGTAGGTCTGATGGCTTCGTGCGCCTCTTGCGCCCCTTTTGATTTGGTAGAAAACTTACGGGTTTTCAGGTATTCTTTACCGAAATTTTTAATGATCACTTCTTTTGCCATACCCACGGCTGTATCAGAAAGGTTTACCGAGTCGGTTCGCATATATGTAATTTTTCCAGACTCATATAACTTCTGAGCGATCAGCATGGTGCGGGAAACGGAAAACCCAAGTTTGCGGCTGGCTTCCTGCTGAAGGGTTGATGTGGTAAAAGGTGCTGCAGGGGATTTTTTGGCGGGTTTGGTTTCAATATTCTCTACAAAGAACTCCGCATTTTTACATTTTTCGAGAAAGTCCAGAGCACTTTTTTTCTCGGCAAACCGTTTAGGAAGTTCTGCCTTCACCAACATTTTTTCCCCTTTATGCACTACCGTAAATATGGCAGATAAACGAAATGAATGAGTGGTTTTAAAATTCTGGATCTCTTTTTCTCTTTCTACAATTAAACGCACAGCAACAGACTGCACCCTTCCGGCAGATAAAGAAGGTTTTACTTTTTTCCACAAAAGGGGAGAAAGTTCAAAACCCACCAGGCGATCGAGTACGCGCCTGGCCTGCTGAGCATCTACCAGATTGATATCAATACTCCTGGGATTGCTGATTGCGTTCTGAATAGCTGATTTTGTAATTTCGTGAAATACAATTCGTTTGGACTTTTTCGCATCCAACTTCAAACTCTCCGATAAATGCCATGAAATGGCTTCCCCCTCGCGGTCTTCATCTGTTGCCAACCAGATCACTTCTGCCTCTTTGGAAAGCTTTTTCAGTTCACTTACTACATTTTTTTTGTCGGGAGATATTTCATAAACAGGATTAAAATCGTTTTCGATCTCAACCCCAAGTTTTGACTTCGCAAGGTCGCGCACATGTCCAAAACTGGATTTTACCAAAAATTCTTTCCCCAAAAAACCTTCGATAGTTTTTGCTTTGGCCGGCGACTCAACGATAACTAAATTCTTTACCATATTTATATGTTTTCTATTTGTTCTGATGAAAATGGATACAAAACTAATTATTAATAATGAAAGATTCACAAGAACTTTCATTACATAAAATTAGTAAAACTATGGGATAGATAAATAAAAAAGGTGTTGGGGCAGGTGATCCCTACAATGAAAATACAATAAACCCATGAAAAAGAGAATGAAACAAACACTTTTCCAAACCAGATCAATAATAAATTAATCAGGAAGTAACAGAAGTTACAGAAGTTAATAGATGCTTGACGATACTATTGATCAAGAAACCGATCCAAAAGTAAACCGACTAATTTATACCCCTGTTCATTAAAGTGTATCCCGTCTCTGGAAATTTCATCGTAAATGGGGCCAATTGCGGATTGCAGATCTATGTAGCGAACTTCTCTCCGGGATGCTATTTTCCGAAATTCATTGTTCAGGTACGATACCCGTTTTGATCCGCCCTGGTATTTTTCCTGCAATCGATCATCCTTCGAAATGGGAGGAGGAGATATCATGATTATTTCCGGTGTGGTGCCATGGGCATAATAACTTTGTATAGAATCGATCAGTTGGCTGTATAATCCTGGCACCTCCTCTAATCTGTCATCAAAAACAGCTTTGGTGTCATTGGTACCCAACAATATCAATATCTTATCCAGTTGGTCTTTATCCGGATCGTAAAGGGTAAGATGTTTTCGTATATTTTTCAATGTGTTTTTAGATTCCTGACCGTTATTGTCGAATCCTATGGTATTGCCAGAAACGCAAGTGTTATAAAATACATCATTAAATCTATGCTGCTGCAGCCTGTCAACCCATCCACCTTTATTTTGTCCGTTAGAGTCACCAATTGCCAGAATAGTTTCAGAATCTACGTGATCCAGTGCAATATTACTGAGCATTTCATGGCCACCCTCAAAAATAACAATCTGCACTTTGTTGTCATATTGCCGGGTGTAATGAATATCGCGATCACCAATTTGGGGTTTTCTTTTCCCGGGGATGTACCTCGAAACAGCGATTTGCCTTATCTCACTTTCGGGGATCAAAGCATTTGTTTCCCGGGGATTAAAATCTTTTACAACCTTATTGTACATTTCCAAAGAATGGGTAACCGGAACGGATCCATCATAACCATCATGGATTCCTGCATAAATTGATAATTTGCTGTTCATTCTTGTTTCCACCGGTGTATTCATCCAAAGTGGTGATCTTTTTTTGGCTTCCTGAACATCTATTCTGTTTTTATTTCCCGTGGTTGCCAGAGCAATATGTTCGGCATATCTTCTTTGGCGACCGATAGATTCGTCATACCATTTTGCCAGATCAGTAATTGGCACCCAGGCGGAAAATGAGCGAATCGAATACCTTGACTGCATGTAGGCGATCAAAGTGGCATGTCCTCCTCCACTAACACCTATCACATGAATGTGCCGGGGGTCGGCATTGCTGTTTTCGAGCGCATATTCGATAGCATCATCAATATCTGAAGCTACCAGCGGACTTCCGCACGCTTCCGGTGTATTGTTGGGTCCACGGAAATCCGGTCGGATATAGTTCAGGTCCCGGTCTAATATTTCTCCGATCAAAGGATCTCTTTGTTGGTAATTATTGCTCCATGTATGCAGACTTACAATAAGGGGTTGAGGGTCTTCTTTTTGCGATGCATAAAAATAGGCCATTTGTGTTTTCCCATCTGCAGAGGAAGGGATTCCGATTTCTACAAAAGGTTCAGGCCAATGGGGTCTGCTGGTATCATCCCATACAGGGTCTTGTGCCAAAACGGATGATATAAAAACACTCAGAATAAGGATGTTGCTGATCTTTAAGGTCATGGTTTCAAGATTTTTACACAATATGATTTATAACCAAACATTACTGTTTTATTCCGTCTCATTATCAAATATGCCCAAAAACAGTTTCCTGCCACCACAATACATTGTACTGTTGAAAAGTTTATTGATCGGGCCAATATTTAAAAATACTTAAAGATCGGGCAGGGTAACATCAGAAAAGGAGGGCCATCCTGTTTCAGTAATAAATTCAATATAGGTTTTTGCCCTTTCCAAATCACTCATTTTTACACTCATCCTGGCTTTGGGTTCATGCCAGGTCCACTGTCCGCTGGGTACCTCATAAGGATATTCTTCGATAGCTTTTATGGATGCACGCAGCTCCTGCATGCCATCGGCAATGATTGGCACCATGGTCTCTTTGTACTTTGTTGTATCCTGAACATATACTCGGTATCCGAAGTATATCTTATTTGATGCCCGGTGCAATTTTGCCGTAATAAGAGTTCTGTTGAAAGTTTCATAAAGGTCTTTGTAGGCATCTTTATCCTCAACATAGGGTTCAGCTTTTTCAATGTTTTCCAGGGCTTCTCTGGCTGTTTCAACGGCAAAATCTTTTTCGGTAATCACATAATCCAGATAGGTAGGGTTCATTTTTTCTTCATAACTTACCCAGTTTTTTTCAAAAACCTCGGGATTTTCTCCATAAAAACGACCTCCAATGTTTTTGTATTTCCTGGGAGACAGGTGTTCCACCACATCTTTAAAATAATGAAACTCTTTATTGACATTATGCCCGATATATACTACCGGTGGATCATACCATCTGCCAGCAACAAACCGGTTGTAACTGCTGATATAATCAATATTCAGAGCCGAATGGTCTGTAGTATTTGTTCCCAGGGTGTAAAAACTTGAATTGTTAATATCAATGGCTGCCTTAAAGGCTGGTTTTATGTATGGAATACTTTCTTTTCCATATCTGTTTCCTATAAATTCATTCAGTATTTGGTCTTCGGTTATGGTAGTATCTTCTGCTGCACGATGAAGGGCGTATAGTAAAACTTCAGAAGGGCGGTTGATTATTTTAGTGGTACCATAGCGATCAGTTCGTGCCACATATCCGATCACATTATCGTACTGCATGTAATATTTCCAGCGATCCAGGATAAGTTGCGTAAATGTGTTGGCAACAATTCCTTGCCCGTTATATTCGTGTGCGGCATCAAATTCAATGATCACAGGATATTTCAGATCTGCAACATAGTCCTGAACAGGATGAAAATTAAAAAAATCGTGGGGCGTTTCCTTCACCATGATCTTCAGATCAGGATGATTGATATAATTGAGTGATCCCAGAATAACATCCCTGTCCCACTGATCATGTACAAAGGTTCTGATGTGCATCTTTTTACCCAGTTCATTGATCACTATATCGGCAACGGTATCTACCACCATGGCCATTTTCTGGTAATCGTTTAAATCCTCAGCAAATTGATCCCGGATGCGGGAACCGGTTTCAATAAACGTAAATACAATGCCATCAACATCGGGCACCAGGGCAAACATTTCCCTGTAATCTTCTCTGAACCATTTCCAGAATTCCGGATCATCAAGGTTTAACCTTCTGTCATTAACGGAATCGACCATAAATCTTCCCGGATAATAACTTTTTTGATAAAAGGCACGATCCCAGACAAACACATCTTGTATACCCGCATTGTGGGCACTATCTATCAGTTGATTGGTTTTTTCCCTTAACCATTCTGTTTTTACATGCTGAAGATCCATGATCAGATGATGCGATAATTCCAGGTGATTGATCTGATAATCCTTGCTCGCATCGATCACTTCTATGGCATGATCAAAATGATCAGATAAAATATTCCATCCTCTTACTTCTATGGGTCGCTGATGATCTTCAGAACAGTTGATGAGAAAAAACGAAATGGAAATGATGGGTATCAATAACAATTTTTTCATGTGCGGATGATTTTTCGTTGAATTATAAATTTAGTTTATTGAGGCCACTCCGAAAACTCGTTTTCGGAGATATTCGTGCAATTACCTTGTTTTTATTTATCTGAATATCAAAAATTATTATTAGTGTCAATTGGCTTCGCCGAGCTTACGGTTCGTGTAATTTGTGGACAAAATACTTTTTAGAATAGACTCTTTATTTATTTTCCAAAAAAATATCATGAATTGAAATATAGCGATAGTGGAAACAAATATATCTAAATTAAAAACTTTTGTGGGGAAATATTATCTCAAATCAGGTGTTTATCTATTTATTTCGTTTGTCCCTTCCTCCAGCACGAACAAGATAATATCAGTTCTTAATCATTGATAACCGGACAAAGCATCTATTGTATATTGTATGATTGGATCTGTTTTTAACCCCCGATCATTTTAAAACTGTTGCTCCCCAAGGCTAGAATTTGTTCCAAAATACATTATTCCACCGAAATTACCGCGGCGCCCCAACGACAATATGTTTACTCACTTTTCATCTGTTTCTAGTTTGATTAAACAGGTCCTCCAAGTTTAGATTGTTTGATTGCTTGATTGTTATATTGATACAGGGTTTAAATCTGATTATAATTAGTGCTTGCAAGAAAACGCCAATTGCTGCCCAAAATGAAATGTGGGTAAA
>CAYMLS010000009.1:0-32184 GCA_964390665.1 uncultured Bacteroidales bacterium
CCCACGTTTTTATCTGTTCTTGATAAAGAAAGCCTCAGGTGCAAGGCGGTCGATGACTGAAAAGTATGAGTTTACTTTTTGTAACCGACTGTTTTGATGGCGATGCCAACGCAGCAACTGGCGTTTTCTTGCAAGCACTATATAACCTTTAAAGGGATACTGTTAATTGGATAACCTTTATTGTTTTCCTGAAAAGGGATTTATTTTCACTTTTAGGTTTTAATACTATAAATTTGATTGCTTTGTATGCAAAAAAAGATTGTCATAGATATCCGTGAAAAAATTACAGATAGCATTCATCAACGAAAGTTGTGGAGTGTTTTTGAAGATATTGAAAAGCTGATCGAAGAATCGGGTAAGGAGTATTTTTATGAGCGAATAGAAAAACACCGGAATACATATAAAAATATTCTTAAACATTCTTTCGGTGAATACAAAGATCCCGAGCGCAATACCGTCTACAACTATTTGTTGCGCGACCTGCTTGAGGTTTCCGATGAACTCACAGAAGTTATTCTTACTGAAAATTCTTCAGATAACGTACATGCGGTAAAAAAACAACTGGAAAAAAGCCAGCGCCTTGAAAGAAAAGAAGCCATTGCGTATCTTGAGGTGCTTACATTCAACAGTGAACTCTCCGGGCTGCTGAAAGGAATTAAAATCGAAGGCGGACAGGATGAAATATCCAGAGAGGATGCGTTGGTCAGGATATTCAATATTATTTGGCTTGCCGATAAATATACCGAATCAGAAAACGAACTTCTGAGATCTGTTTGCAACTCCAAACAACTCTTTTGGTATGATAAAAGTTTGATCGTAAGTGCTCTTTCACTTAGTTTGCTCCGTTATTTTGATGTGGGGAAATTTCAGTTGCTTTCACATTTTGTGATGCAGAAAGAAAACTATGTATGGCAAAGAGCGCTTGTAGGTTTGTTTTTTGCCTTTTTGAAATATCACAATCGCTTTCACCTTTATCCGGCATTGGAAGAGGTTGTAAATGAACTCAAAACGTTTGACGATATTGAGAAAAATATTGAAACCATACTCATCCAGTTCACCAAAACCAGAGAAACCGAAAGCGTAAGTAAGAAATGGAAAGAAGATATCCTACCAAGAATGTCGAGAATTCGCCCGAAAATTGAGCAAAAACTCGATTTGGAAAATATTTTCAAAGATGAATTTGGAGAAGAAAAAAATCCTGACTGGGAAACCGTTTTTGAAGATGCACCCGACTTACTGGATAAACTGCAGGAGTTTACAGAAATGCAAATGGAGGGGATGGATGTTTTTATGAGCGCATTTTCTCAGTTGAAGAATTACCCGTTCTTTCACAAAATCAGTAATTGGTTCTTGCCATTTTATCATCAAAATCAAACTATTCAACCATTTCTAAAACCCCAAAACAGTCAGCTTGATCTTACCCCGTTGGTGAAAAGTCTGGAGGATACCTATTTTATGTGCAATAGTGATAAGTATTCTTTTAGTATCAATTTGGGTATGATACCCGAAGATCAGCGAAATGCACTGATGAAAATGACTTCTGCTGAAATGAAAAGCCTCTCAGAGATCGAAAAAGGGGAGGGGATGATCAATGATTTCGCCAAGGTAAAGAGTATTTATACCCAGTACTTCCAGGATATTTACCGCTTTTATAAGCTTCATCCCTGGAAGAATGAATTTGAAGATGTTTTTTTGTATGAACCAGATATTTTTGAAAACCCTTTTATTCAAAAACTAATTTCTGATACCAAAACCATCAGAAATATTGCTGAGTTCTATTTCGATAAAAAATTCTACCCTTATGCCGTAAAAATATTTATTTCATTGCTGGAAAGAGAGCGAAGCAATGTGGAACTATTTGAAAAAATTGCTTATTGCTACGAAAAAACCGGAGATTTTGAAAATGCTCTTGACTATTATAAAAGAGCTGACCTGATTGAAACAAATCGCCTCTGGATTGTGCAAAAAATGGCATTCTGCTCCAAATTCCTTAACAATTGGTCGCAGGCACTACTCTATTACAAGGAAGCAGAAAAGCAAAAACCAGATGATCTTAAAATTCAGGCCAATATCGGACAATGCCTTATTCATCTTGAACGATATGAAGAAGCACTCGACTATTATTTTAAAATTGAAGTACTTGCACCTGAAAATAATAAGATCAGACGTCCGCTGGCATGGTGTTCCTTCATTTTGGGCAAATGGGATGTGGCAAGAGATTATCTGATGAGACTTCTTGAAAATGATCCCTCCAATCAACATGATCTTATGAATCTGGCACATGTATTTTGGTGCATGAGTGAAGAGAAAAAAGCCGTAGAGTATTATACAAAAAGCATGAAAGCTTTCAAGGATACAGGCAAATTCGAAAACTCTTTCCGCGAAGACAAAAAACATTTACTTGCTCACGGCATATCGGAATTTGATATGGACTTAATGCTCGAGTTCATAAAAGCTGATTAAAATGTCTTTTTTTTACCCTTTTTTGTTGACTGTAACTTTCTGAAATACAGATTTTTGGAAATAATCTCTCCAAAAAGTCCTTTTTTTTTTCAATTCCTGCGCAGCGTTTTCATCACCTGGTGCGTCTATTAAATATAACGCTCTTCAAAACCGGGTCTATCACCTTTCTGCCTTAAATATCAGACTTTTTAATTGAACCAAAAGACTCCCCCCAACAATCATAGCTTGTCCATTGGAAGGTATTCCCGGTTTTTTTTAGATTATATTTTTTTTAATATATATATTGCTCTTTGCATTTTGGAAATAAGGACGTTCGAGGGAAAAGAATTATAATAAACAAACAACAAAAACAACATACCAAAACAACCATTTTCCAGATTAATTTGGAAAACATTTGTTTCTCCTTCATTTTTCCAAATTGATCGTTTTTGATTTCAGGGATTTAAAATGGCCGTGTAGTCTTTTTATAGTATTCAAAAACAATGTATGAAAAGATTATCTTAACATCAACCAACTCAACTAACCAGCGGCCATTACCCTGGATCAAAAAATCAACGAATATTCTTTTCCCTGTCAACTTATTTTTTTTTAGGCAGGCTTACATTTGGTTATCCCTGCAAAGCCAAATTAAGCCTGTCTTTTTTTTCTTTTAATTTTTAGTAAATCAAATCATTGCTTTTATTTTTACCGATCCATGACCACTAAAAAAAATACATATTTTATTTTCATTGTTACTTTGCTGTTTCTTTTTTCATGCTCGAAAAATGAAGAAGCAGACCACTCTTTTAACCAGATCACCCTTAACTTTTACGAACAATTCTATCCTGAAAACCGCGAACTGATTTTCTACCTCGAAACACTTGAAGAATTTCCCTGCAGCAATTTTGTCATTGATACCCGGATTGAAAAAAATAATGCCTCTACAGAAATTTTTGCCAATAATATTCAACTACCCAACTCATGTATCAACAATGTCGGGCCTGCAACCAAAACCATTAATATGGGAGATTCCCATCTATTTACCCCTTCTGTTTCCTTCTGGATCAATGACAACAGACATGATTTCTCCTACACCATTACCGATCGTCAGATTATTTTAGACCGACAATATCACTTTGATGATCGCCTCTTTTTTTCCAGAGATACACTGTGGAGAATACCAGAGCATACCATTTGGGGATATCTGGTGCCGGATGAACAGGAAAGATCAAACATGATCGATGATCTGTTAGTGTTTTTAAAATCAAGGAATATTATGCCAAAGGAACTGGAAGATGGAGACTATTATCATTTTGTTGTTCGCGACGGAAAAACCTTTTTCAATGTCTCCAAAAATCAAATCTCCGGATTTGTGCTGGAAACGGAGGAGGATCTGGATTTTATTGTTGAACTTTTTAATGAGTTTATCAACAATTCAGATCACGAACATGCTCAAATACGGTTGTTTTCTTCCTGTGGCGAAAGATTTGTCATGTGATATTGTTTTCGTTTTATAATATGATCGCTCTTTGATTTGCTTCTTACGCGCCTGACTGATTTTTTTTACAATGAAACCGGATTTTGGTATGTTGTGTGAAGATGACCTTTTTGGTGTTCCTGTTTTTTAAACCGGGTCGCCCGATAAACTCCTGACAACGTATAAATCACAGTTTGAAAAGTTGTATTTTAAGAATGGTGATATCCTTTCCTTTGCATCTTTTTTGTTGAACATTCAACAAGAAAGGAGTTCTTCCAACGGAAAATGGTTACCTGAAAGTTAAAGGTATTTTTGTGTAATGTGAAAATGCTATATTGAAATGTTTTCTTTTTTAATCAATGGCATAGGTTAACTTGTTGATGTTTTTTTTATACTTTTGTTCATTACACTATTACGAATTTCTGTGGAAAATATCAAAGAAATTGTTAAAGGATGTATCAAAGGCAAAAGAGCCATGCAAAGCAAACTTTATAAATTGTTTGCCCCGCAAATGTATGCCTTATGCCTTCGGTATACGGGAAACGACTTTGATGCGCAGGATGTTATGCAGGAAGGTTTTGTGAAAATATTCAACAGTTTGAAAGATTTCCAGTGGAAAGGATCTCTGGAAGGTTGGATGAAAAGAATTTTTATTCATGTGGCGCTGGATCGCTTCCGAAGAAAAGTACATATTTTATCTGTTGATGAAATTCCTGAAACAGATAATTTCAGCGATAAAGAATCCAGTGCCATTGACGATATGTCTGCCAAAGAAATTCTACATATCGTTCAGCATTTGCCAGATCAGTATCGTCTGGTCTTCAACTTGTATGTATTGGAAGGTTATTCGCATCATGAGATTTCGCAAATATTGAATATCGGTGTTTCTACTTCGAGATCCAATCTGGTAAGAGCAAAAAATATACTGAAAGAAAAAATTATATATAATGCCCGGTGGATTGATAAAGCAATGTAAGGAAAACAAGATATTGTTTATCAAACCAGGGTATTATCATAAAAAAATATAGTTAGTTAATGAAAAATGGATAGATTTGAAAAGGAAATAAAAAATAAACTTGATCATTTTGAATCGATGCCCCCGGATGAACTCTGGGATCGTATCGAAAATGATCTTGATAAAGGACAACCAGACCAGCGGTTCGTTTGGTACAAGGTGGCTGCTGCTGTCCTTGTTTTGGTTGTTTCTGTTTTTTCGGCCTGGATCTTTCTCCCCTCTTTCTTTACAGATAGCAAAAGATTGGCGCAGGAAGGCGAAAGAAACCAACCGGAAGTTTTTGTGGGAGAAGAAGATCTTCCTGGAAATAATGCCGAGGAGTACACATCTGCAAATAAGCAAAACAAAGAGATTGACCAGGGGCAGCAAAAATCAACACTGCATGAAAGTTCTGTTGATGCCCATGGGCAGGGTGATCAGGATAGTCATGTTGGGTCTGCACAATCAAGTAAACAGGATGATTATCAGATTCTTGCTGGTGATTCAGATCAGAAACCGGTCAGAAGAATTTTACGCCCCTCTGAAAGTGATCCTTCGTTTGCGATGCTACCCAGCATGGGTACATCCGGAATTAAAACCAGAACTGCAGATCTGTTGAACCTTGAAGAACCTGCTGCATTGGCATATGAGCGAAGGGAAGTACAAATTCAAAATCTGATCGGTGACCCTCTTTCTGCTTCCCCCAATGGTTTTAGCTTGTCTGCGTTTGTGATGCCTCAGGAGTCCTACCGTATACACAACAGCAACTCGTCCTTTCCTTTTTCTGCGATGGAGAGTGATGTGTTTAGTTTCGGTGCTGGTATTCATGTAGGATATGCTTTGAACAAAAAATGGAAATTGCGCACCGGATTGGCTTACACACGATTGGGGCAGAAAGTAAATGATATTGCCGCCTTTACTCATCCTTCCATGATGCATTTGTATTCGTCTGATGGGAAAACAGTTGCTGATCATCCACAAAGTATGACCACCTCTATGGGAGGTATCCGTTTTACCAATCAGAGTTATTACTTTGCCGATGTAACTTCTGCACGGATCTTTACGCTGAAAGGCAGTTATGATGAGAGCAATGTGAACCTGCTGAATAAAACCGGCATGGGACTTCTCCAGCATTTTGATTACCTGGAAATCCCTTTTATTGCCCAGTATAATTTATTCAACAGTATCTTTTCATTGGATGTAAAAGCAGGAGTTAATGCAAATTTTTTGCTATCAGGGAATGTTTATCTCCAGGGAAGCTCTTATTTCCGGCCAGTGGGTAAAAGTACAGGCCATAAAACATTTAATTTGTCGGGGTCTACCGGATTGGTTGCATCATATCCTCTGGGTGATCATATAAACCTGGAAATAGAACCTACATTTTCGATGTTTTTATCTCCAATGGGAAAATCAAGCCCATACAACCATACTTATCCCTATAATTATTCTTTAATGATCGGGTTTTCTTACGGACTTTGATCATATCCGAATTCCCTGTTTTTTAAACGGCGCAGGTTGGCAACGTGAAAACATGACGGGACCTTGTATGACACTAGATATGGTTGTTTTCGGGAATGAATGGTTATTGAAAAAAAAGGTAAAGTGGTTTTATTGAAAATGCATAGATGTTTAAAAGACTAAAACATGCATGTCAAATATTTTTCCTCATGTAAAATCAAAATCCAGAAATTTACTGTCCTGTTTTTGGATCAATCTTGGTTGATTCTCGTTTAATGTTTTCCCGTTTAAAATAGTATCATACATTTCAAGAAATTTATCAGCCATGTTTTTAGAATTGAAAATATCTCTGGCATATTCATGACAGGTTTTTCTGGAAAAAGTATCTGCGTTGATCACGGCTTCTGCCAGTTCTGATGCTTTACGGCTGAGATATCCTACTTCCGGGTGAATCAACTCGGGTATAGATCCATAAGGGGTGGCAAAAACAGGGCATCCAAAATAAAGACTTTCAGGCATGGCCAGTCCGAAGGGTTCGCTCCACCTGACGGGGAAAATTAAACCTTTGCTCCCATTGATCAAATGATTCTTCTTATTACCCCCTACCATGCCTTTAAATACTGCGCGTGTACTGGTAGTAAAGCGTAAACCCATAGAGATGTTTAAACGATTGCCTCCCAGCACCATTAGTTTTTCTGATGGTGTTTTTTTGATGATTTCAATGGCGCCTTTCAGGTTTTTAACCGACCAGGCTGCTTTTCCCAAAAAATGAAAGTATTTTCTTTCGTTTCGAAGGTCGGGTTTTCCGTAATCGTCCCAATCAAGACCATTGTAAACGTATGCCTTCGATCCAAATCTTTCAGCATGGTTTTTTGATACAAATACCGTATTGATATCCAGTTGGCGGTAATCATTGATGTTTCCATGCAAACTTACCATATAAGGTTTGCTTATTTTTTCCTGGGGCAGAGAATGAAAATGGACAATGTCAGTTTCATCTGGTATTTGAGAAGAAAAACTTACCTCGTAATTTCTGATGATCACTTTGGCAAACGGGCAAACGGAACCTTTGTCAACGATATAAGTTACTTTATGCCCCATTTTGACAAGTTCTTTGCCCAGGTACCAGATGTCTCTTTGGGTACCACCGTATTTAAGAACTGGGATTTTACCGGGGCTTGTAATAAGGATGTTCATGTATTCTTTTTTAATTTTCGATTACCTGACCACAAATGGTTTCATCTGATTATAATTTGATTAATTTGGTCCCCGTTCTTTTCTTACGGGGGAGCTCGCTAACATTCTGACTACATGCTTTACATGCCGCGAATTATAATCATGTGCGTGTGTGTCAAAAGTTTTGTCATGCTCGGTTCATCATCTTAAGTGCATGGCATTGATATCATTCCTGAATGCATCAAATAGCCGATCAGTAAGACAACATATCTGTTTTGATCAAAAAAAAACAAACATTCGTATGATATACAAATGTTTGTTTTGCGAATGTAAGCAATAATATACAGTTTTTGATAAACTATTTTTTGCGTTCAGTGAAAATCTTAGGCAGTCATGCACGGGTATAAGAAAAATTTTACATTTCTCCACCCATATCTTCCATTGAACCACCTTCTCTGCCACCTCCGCCTCTGCGGTTGTTGTAATTGTTGATTCGGTAGCTTGCCGTGAGGGTTATGATAGGCGTTTGGGCATCCCAACTGCTAAAACTGTAAAAATTGTTGTCACTGTAAATATATTCTCCTTTCATGGTGCTGAATACATCCCGAACCTGCAACGTAAGAGAAAGAGCGTTTTCAAGGAAATCCTGTTTTACGGCCAGGGAAGTGACAAAAAACTCGCTTCTTTCTCCCTGGGCCATTACGGTAGGGCTATTGTACATTGCTCTGAACTGAATTCTTGACGAGGGTGAAAGCCGGAAGTCATTGTTCCACCGTACATTCCAGTTAAAACTTGAAGCAGAGAAATCCTCATCCTCTATTGAACCCGTCAGGCGATAGTCATATAGATTTCCCATAAGGTCAAAATGCCACCATTCAGTAGGATCAAAACCAGTCATGATCTCTGTCCCCAGTGAATAATCTTTTCCTACATTGGCATACGAAGAGAGCAGGATGTTTTCTTCGGAATCAAATACGCTTCTCACCCTTTCAATTTTATTGTGCGTAACGCGGTAGTAAAGATCAACAGATACAATATTCTTTTCAAATCTCTTTTGATAACTCATTTCGTAAGAATCAATGTACTCCGGATCAAGATTTGGATTTCCTATTCTTATGTTGAAGGCATCAGACCAGGTATAAAAAGGTTCCAGGTACCATCCACGTAATCTTTGCAAACGGCGGGTGTAACTGGTCATGAATTGTTGTTCGGCAGGAAGTTTATAGGAAAAATGCACTGTTGGGTAAAAATCCCAGCGATTCATGGTAAATTCGTCGGATTCTCCTCTGAGGTCGATTAGTCTTTGGGTATATTCTGTTCTCAAACCCAATTGATAACCCAGTTTATTCAATTCTCCCGAGAAGGTTGAATAAGCAGCATGAACATCACGGTTGTAATCTACATCCTTACTGTAAAGGTCATCCAGAAAATAATCATTCATTTGGGTGTCATACTGAAAAAGGTCATTGGTTTCGTTGGCAAGTCTTACCCTTGATTCCCAACCTGCTTCAAGTTTATTCGTTTCCATTAACGGGAGGGTGTAGTCAAGATTGAAAGATAATCTGTTGCTTGGTCCTGCCTCGATAGATCTTTGCCCACTAACATCCACCAGGTCGTTGTTGCTGAGCATATTCTCCGAAATATCTTCTGAATTTCTGGTTTGGAAAACCGCTCTGGCAAGCAAACTATGGTTTTCTTTATCAAAATCTTTTTTGTAGTCGACATTAAAAGAGTGTGAAAAACCACCTCTTACATTGTCTTCAAAACTGGTATAAAGAAATTTATCCGGGTCTGCTGAGGTCCATTCTTCGTAGGCACGATCAGCGGAAGATCCATATTGCCCATGATTAAGGCGATAACTAACAGATAACGTGTTTAATGGATTGATATTGAATTCCATGCCTGCGCGCGCGCCATAGGAGTTGCGATCCCTGTTAAAAATGCCATCGCTGTATAAATAATTTGTCTGATCGAGAATGGTTTCGCTGTTTCTTACTGAATTACCTGTCATTCTCCGCTGGTTGTAATCTCCTCCAACAAAATAGTTGATCCTTTCTCTGCGGTAATTGACAAGAAAATCACCTCCCATCCGGTTTTGTGTTCCTCCATTTACGTTTACAATACCGTTTACACCATCCTGCCTGTTCTTTTTCATGATAATATTGATGATGCCCGCTACACCGTCAGGATTGAACTTGGCTGAGGGATTGGTAATGATTTCGATATTTTCAATCTGACTGGCAGGTATTTGGTTCAGGATGTCATTTGCATCTAGAATGCTGGGTTTCCCATCAATAAGAACCGTAAAACTTGAACTGCCTCTTAAACTTACTTCTCCTTCAATGCTCACAGTAACCGAAGGGATGTTTTCCAACACTTCCACTGCCGTTCCGGATGCGGAAGTATGAAGTTGACTGACATTGATCACTTTTTTATCTATCTGATAGGTCATGGTTGGACGGTCTGCTCTAACTACGACCTCATTGAGCATTTCATCGGTAGGGCTTAAAAGCATTTTTCCAAGGTCCATGTCGGGTTGCCCCAGATTGATCTCGATATTTTCAAGGGTTTTTGCTTTGTATCCAATGAAACTCAACTCAAGGAAATAGTCTCCCTCATCCACGTCGGTTAGTCTGAAGAACCCGTTCACATCGGTAATGGCACCTGTTACAAGTGATCCATCTTCTTTGTTTTTAAGTGTTACAGTGGCAAACTCAAGGGGTTCGTTGGCCAAGGTGTCGTAAACCCAACCTTTAATCACTCCGGGTTTCAAGTTTTCGCTTTTGTCATTCGCCACACTGATTCCTTGTAAAAAAAACAGGAACAATCCAACAGAAAGGAGTATTTTGTTGTTGATGATTGATTTTATATGAAACATAATATTTTTATTTTATAACAACACAAATGTAAATTTAAATACTGTAGAAAATCTGATCTTTGATACTGATTTGCTTTTTCCTACTTGTTTTACAATGATATTTCAGGTCTTTTGTTGAGGTCTTATACATTCTTAACAATTTAGATGTATGTATATTTGATTGTGTTTTTTTGTTTATTCTTTTGGTAATCAATGTTTGACAAATATATGTTATGGGAAATGTAAATCAGACAGGAAATAATTGTGTAATCTACAATCAGAACTCCGGTTTTTCTGATTTTTCCTTTATAAGGAAGCAATGTTTCTGTTGATGATGGGTGTAATTGATCAACAAACCATCGAGCTCGCAAATTCTTTTTACCAGGGCAAGACCAAGTCTCAGGGATGTTTTGTTTTTTTATTTCCCGGCAAAACGCTTGAAAATGTGTTCTTCGCTCAGGGGGGGTGTCTGTAGTATGGTTGCACACCGAGAATACTTTCTCCGTGGTTTTAATATCAATGGGATGACTGCTGTCTCCATGATTTATGGCATTATTCAGCAGGTTTTTAATAATTATATCATATAAATTCGGATCTATGCTTAATGAATTTTCCGGATGCAGGTCAACTTTAAGATTAAACCTTTTTAAATAGTGCTTGTTAGAAAACGCCAATTGCTGCGTTGGTCTCGACTTCAAAACAGTCGGCTGCGAAAAGTAAACTCCTGTTTTTCAGTCATCTTCCGCTTTGATCTTGACGCTTTCTTTATCAAGCACCCTTAAAACCGTGAGTTTTCTTGCTGGCACTATTTAAAATAATGCCCATTGGTTTTCATTATCTTTGCATTACACATTGTATATTTCCCAAAAAAAATATTTTATTATGAAACTATTAACCCAAAGCACAGTTTTAACCTTATTGTTTTTTACCATGATTAGTTGCAGCAATCCTTCATCCGATAAAGCATCACCACCTGATGCTGAAAAAATCAAAAAAGAACTCACCATTCATGATCATACACGTATCGATCAATATTATTGGATGAATCAACGGGATAACCCGGAAGTGATCAGATACATAGAACAGGAAAATGATTACCTTGGAAAAGTGATGGGGAAAACAGAGCGTTTGCAGCAGGAATTATTTGATGAAATGAAAGGCCGTATCAAAGAGGATGAAAGTTCAGCGCCTTTTTTAAGAAATGGTTATTATTATTACACTCGTTATGAGGAAGGTGAAGAGTACCCCTATTATTGCCGGAAAAAAGAAGATATGATGGCTAAAGAGGAGATTATTCTCAACATTCCTGAAATGGCTAAGGATTATAGTTATTACCGGATAGGGAGCTATGATGTTTCTACCGATAACAAGAAAGTTGTTTTTGCTGTGGATACCATGGGGAGACGACAGCATACCGTTCTGATAAAAGATTTGGAGACCAACGAAATAAATTCTACAGACATTGAGTTTGGTGCAGGTGATGTTGTTTGGGCAAATGATAACAAAACCTTCTTTTATACAATCATCGATCCTGTAACCTTGCGGTATGTAAAGGTAATGAAGTACAATACAGACAATAAGCAAACCACACAAATGTATAGTGAGGAAGACGAAACATTTTATTATATGGGTGTTTCTAAAACCAAAGATGACAGATATATCAGAATATCTGTACGTTCTACCCTTAGCAATGAGGAATTGATTCTTGATGCAAATAAACCTGAAGAAAATTTTCGCGTTTTTCAACCCCGTAAAGAAGACCTTCTTTATGAAACATGGCACCACAAGGATAAATTTTATATTTTGACAAACCATGAGGCCAAAAATTTCCGATTGATGCAAACCTCTGATAATAATACAACAATGGATAACTGGCAAGAGGTTATTGCACATCGCCATGAGGTTTTACTTGAAAATATGGAGGTTTTTAATGATTACATCGTTTTGCAGGAACGCAAAAACGGATTAAGGCAAATACGTGTTATAAATCTTAAAAACAACTCAGACCATTATCTCAATTTTGAAGAGGAGGCTTATACTGCCGGCATACACATCAATGAGATCATGAATACCAATTTACTCCGAATCAGTTATACATCATTGACTACTCCTGACGAAATCATTGATTATAACATGGATACGAAAGAACAAAACATTGTATGGCAAAAAACGATATTGGGTGATTTTGATAAAAATAATTATGAAACCTATCGTGTTTTTGCTCCCGCGCGCGATGGAGTGGAAATACCTGTTACGCTTGTATATAAGAAAGGAACAGACCCAAACGGTGAGAACCCGCTTTTACAATACGGTTACGGGTCCTATGGTATCAGCATGAACCCCAGGTTCAATTCCAATCTGATCAGTTTGCTCGACAGAGGTTTTGTGTATGCCATGGCTCATATAAGAGGTGGGGAAGATATGGGACGAGAATGGTACGAGGATGGCAAATTGCTCAACAAGATGAATACTTTTCATGATTTTATTGATGTTTCGGAGTTTCTGATTGATCAAAACTACACCCAAAAAGAGAAACTTTTTGCTATGGGTGGCAGTGCCGGCGGATTGCTGATGGGCGCAGTGGCAAATATGCGCCCCGATCTTTATAAAGGTATCGTTGCCGCAGTACCTTTTGTGGATGTGGTTACCACTATGCTTGACACATCTATCCCCCTCACTACTTCTGAGTATGATGAATGGGGGAATCCAAACGACCCCGTCTATTATCATTACATGCTGTCTTATTCACCTTATGATCAGGTAAAAGAACAGGATTATCCCAACATGCTTATTTTGTCGGGATTGTATGATTCACAGGTTCAGTATTGGGAACCCACAAAATGGACAGCCAAATTGCGCGACCATAATACGGCAGATACAGACCTCTTTTTATATACGTATATGAAGGCTGGCCACGGTGGGTCATCCGGAAGGTTTCAGAAACTTAAAGAAGTAGCGCTGCAATATGCCTTTCTTTTAACTTACTGAAAACTTTATTCTATACTTTAAGTTCATAAATCGACAATAAAGGCTTGAAGGTTGCTAAAAAACAACACCTTTCGATTCTTGCAAATGGCTCTTGAGATTTTTTAGCAACAGGGTGTCTTTATATGCAGTTATCATATAAATGTAAATCGGATGCTACAAAAAGATACGTTGGAATTTTTTGATGAATTACGGTTGAATAACCATAAAGATTGGTTTGATCAAAACCGTTGGAGATATGAAAAGGTGAAAAAAGATTATCATCGCCTTGTCGAAGATGTGTTAACCCAAATGCAAAAGCATGTTCCCGGCATTGCCCATCTGAAGGTAAAAGATTGTACTTTTCGCATTAATCGCGACATAAGATTCTCAAAGGATAAAACACCCTACAAAACACACTTGGGTATTATTATCAGTCCTATGGGCAAAAGAATGCAAAATGCAGGATATTATGTGCACATAGATTCCGATCAGGGCTCCTTTGCAGGAGGTGGGATTTATATGCCTCAGGGTGATGTATTGAAAAAAATCAGAAAAGAGGTGGATGTATTTTACGATGATCTTTTGGAAATCATTCATCATGAAAAATTTAAAAAAACTTATGGTGACCTGGATCGCTCAGATGACATTACCCTGGTAAGACCGCCCAAAGGTTACGAACAAAGCAATCCTGCCATTCATTACCTGAAACTGAAAAGTTTTACGGCAACTGTACCTCTTCACAAATCATGGCTGACAGACAAAAAAGGCACAAGGAGGGTAGTGGAAAATCTGGTGATCCTAAAACCATTTATAGACTTTTTAAACCGGGGTGTGCTCAGTGAAAATCCCTCGCTGCATTGAGAGGATTTTGCCGAATATATTTGATTTAATTGGTTATTTTGCAGACACTAAACACAAGGTATTATCTGTATGATATTTTTGAAAAAGCCCGGATGATTTTTAATGCCATTTGTAATTGTCGGTAGAAAGGAAAGTGATAATTTTTCCAGGATTATCACCATTATTCATAGATAGTTTGTGAATTTCTGAATATATTTACAGAAAAAGTGTTTTTATGGATCCTGATAATTCTGACTTCTCAAAAGATAAAGCAAAAGTACATTCTCCTTCAGAAGATCTGCCCAATGAACTTAGTATAACAAGGGAAGAAATTCAGAAACTTCTTTCAGAGAAAAGGGAGCGGTTGAAAGAGCTCGGGGCTATTAATCAAACAACACAGATCTTAAAGCAAAACAAAGATATTGATGTTATGCTTCGACATATCTGTGAGATCCTGCCCAACGCCTGGCAATACCCCGAAGACACGGTTGCCCGTATCACTTATGGCGATCAGTTCTTTGTAAGCAGCGAAAAATTCTCTGAAACACCCTGGTATCAAAGAAAAACTTTTGAAACCATAGATTCAAAGGAAGGACTTCTTGAAGTATTCTATCTTTCTGAACATCCCAATCTGGATGAAGGTCCATTTTTGTTGGAAGAACGTGACCTGATCAACAATTTAAGCGGAATCATCTCCGGGCACCTGAATACTTTTATCGGGAAAAGTTTGCTTAAAACTTCTTCTCAGGGAATCACAGAGCAAAAAACCGTGGATGTAGATAAAGCAACCACCAAAAGCAGGAAGCTGCTTCAGAAATTCCTCGTAAAACATCATTCTGACCGGGATATCTATCACGATCTGATGCCTTATAAGGTAAGAGAGATCCTTCTCGTTGCCAATTTGTACGATGCCTATATAATTGAACAGGAGGGGAGGTTTTTTGAACAGGTCAGAGGGGAGTATTATCAGTTAAACTTATCATCTGCTCCAAGAATAACAGGTGTTTCCACTCCGGAAGAGGCACTTGAGAAACTACAGGAAAAGCACTTCGACATGGTGATCGTTATGATGGGTGTGGATAAAACCACTCCTGTCAATCTTAGTCGCATCATCAAAAAGATCTATCACAGCATACCGATTTTTCTTTTGCTTAATAACAATAGTGATATCAGTTTATTTGAAGATAAAAGCAAACATCTGAATTCTATTGATAAGATATTTGTTTGGAACGGTGACTCGAATGTGTTTCTTGCCATGGTTAAATATATAGAAGACAGGATGAATGTTGAGAACGATATTCATATTGGTATGGTAAGGGTTATTTTACTGGTGGAAGATTCGGCAAAATACTACTCAAGATATCTTCCCATTTTGTATTCTATTGTTATTGAGCAAACCCGTCATCTTATAGAAGAGGTCAATACGGATGAAACACACAAACTGCTAAAAATGAGGGTTCGCCCCAAAATATTACTGGCAACGGATTATAATGAAGCTCTAACCCTTTTCGATAAATACCGCGAAAATCTGCTTTGTTTGATCTCTGATGTGAAGTTTGAAAAGTATGGGAAACTTGATGCTTATGCCGGATTAAATCTTGTAGGATATGTGCGCGATCAAATGCCGGAATTGCCAGTTGTTTTGCAGTCTTCTGACAGTGAAAATGCCAGGAATGCCTACCTGTTAAAGTCTACGTTTATCAATAAGAACTCTGAAACCCTGAAGCAGGACCTTCAAAGTTTTATCAATTATTATCTGGGTTTCGGAAATTTTGTATACCGCGACGAGCATGGCAGAAAAGAAATTGCTGTGGCTCGCTCCATGAAAGAATTTCAAACCCATCTTAAGTCTATTCCGATCAAATCACTGATCTATCATGCACGGAAAAACCATTTCTCACATTGGTTGATGGCCAGGGGAGAGATACAGATCGCCAAAAAGATCAGACCACTTAAAGTGGAAGATTTCAGCAATCACGCCATGGTGAGGGATTATATGATCGACGAAATAGAAAAGTGCATCAGCGACAGCAAAAAAGGAAAAGTGGTCAATTTTGAAGCTTCCGCACTAAATGAAGAAACCAACCTTGTGAGAATGGCGCCCGGATCTCTGGGAGGGAAAGGAAGGGGACTGGCTTTTATCAACATGCTGATCAATAATTTTTCATTTGAAGAGATCATCCCTGAGATCAAAATACGAACACCCAAAACTGCCATTATAGGCACCGGCGAATTTGAGGATTTTATACAAAAAAATCATCTCATCGATAAAATATATACGGATTCAGATTATTCCACTATTCAAAAACTGTTTTTGGAAGGAAACCTGAGCAATACATTGATCAGAAAACTCAGAACATATCTTTTTGCCATTAACAAACCCATTGCCGTAAGATCATCAAGTTTGTTTGAAGATTCACTTATGCAACCTTTTGCAGGCATTTTCGATACTTTTCTGCTTCCTAACAATCATCCCGATATCAAGGAGAGACTAAAGCAACTTACAGATGCTGTTAAACTTGTTTTTGCTTCCATTTTTTCGCCCACAGCACAATCTTACTTCAAAGCGGTCAACTATAAAATTGAAGAGGAGAAGATGGGTGTTATCCTGCAGGAAGTCGTGGGGAATGAATATGAGAAATATTTTTATCCTCATATTAGCGGAGTTGCTCAATCGTATAATTTTTATCCTTTTTCTTACATGAAACCAGAAGAGGGTTTTGCAGTGGCCGCTGTAGGGTTGGGGAAATATGTGGTGGAGGGTGAAAAAACCTATCGTTTCTCTCCTGTACATCCCAGGCTCGAAATTTATACTCCCAAAGATCTTTTTAAAAATTCGCAACTGCATTTTTATGCCGTTGATCTTGAACACAAAAATCCAGACCTGAAAAAAGGCGAAGATGCCGCCCTCAGGAAACTCGATATATCCAAAGCAGAGGAACATGGCACGCTAAAACACTGTGCTTCTGTTTACGATTATTCTTCCGAGAGAACCATTCCCGGAATTACCCAGCCCGGTCCCAGGGTAATCAATTTTGCTAATATTTTAAAGTATGATCATATTCCCTTGGCCAATGCCATTGAACTGATCCTCGACATTGTGTCGGAAGCGATGGGGTCGCCTGTGGAAATTGAATTTGCAGTTGACCTGAAGAAAGATAAACAGGGCAGGGCTTCATTTTACCTCCTGCAAATCAAACCCCTGATCAAAAATATGATAGAGAAAAATACCGAATTGGATAATATTGATAACAGCAAACTGCTTCTTTATTCGGAGAACGGAATGGGAAATGGTATTATTAATACGCTTTATGATGTCATTTATGTTGATGTAAACAATTTTGATAAATTAAAAACCGAAAAAATGCGCGATGAAATTGCACAACTGAATGAAAAAATGCAAAAACAAAGCACAAAATATATTCTCATCGGTCCGGGCAGATGGGGTACCCGCGATAAGTTTATCGGCATACCTGTGGCATGGTCGAATATCTCAAACGCGGCGATTATTGTTGAAGTCAGCATGGAGAATTTCCCGCTCGATGCTTCTCTCGGATCTCATTTCTTTCATAATGTCATCTCTATGAATGTTGGATATTTTTCAGTAAAGCATAATGATTTAATTGATTTCGTCAATTGGGATGTTCTTAACAAAGCAGAACTGGTAGAGCAAACCAGGTTTTTTAAACATGTTAGGTTTAAGAAACCACTGGAAGTGATCATGGATGGGAAAAAGAGAGCTTCTTTGATTTATTTTTAACCTGCAAAAATGCTTTTCTGATCTGTTTATCCAACAATATTTAAGAGCATGTTTGAGCAACAAATATTTTTGTTTTTATCTTTACACAACACACGGCATTTTGCCGATACAAAAATTCGATGATGGAAGACAATACTATACACATAAGTGAATCGCAATCAAAATACAAATACAACAAACTTTTTGCAACCGACAGGCATGAGTTTACAGAAATCTCCTATCAAAGCCTCATGCAGCAGCGGATCATCAATGTTTTACTGATCTGCTCCAATTACGATGCTTTTATGCTCGAAGAAGACGGACGCATCAACGAAAAGATATTTTTGGAATACACCAGCAAAAACCTCAGGTATCCACCCCAGTTTACCCAGGCCAGTTCCTCCGAAAAAGCCTTCGAGTTGCTGGAAACAAAAAAGTTTGATCTGATTATTACCATGCTTAATGTAGGTAAGATAGATGCTTTTGAAACAGCCAAAAAAATAAAAAGGAGGTACACAGATATACCCATTGTGGTACTAACTCATTTTTCGCGTGAAGTTACCATGAAACTCGCCAATGAAGACCTTAGCTCCATTGATTATGTTTTTTGCTGGCTGGGCAATCCGGGTTTGTTGTTGGCCATTATCAAACTTTTAGAAGATAAAATGAACGCTGAGTACGATGTGCAGGAAAAGGGGGTGCAGGCAATCCTGCTTGTTGAAGACTCTGTAAGGTATTATTCGTCCTATTTGCCCACCATTTACCAGGCTATTTTTGAACAAACCAATGAACTCATGACCGAGGGGCTCAATGAGCACCGGAAAACATTGCGTATGCGGGCACGACCGAAAATTTTGCTCGCCAAAACTTATGACGATGCAGTAGTGCTATATCAAAAGTTTAAAAAAAACCTGCTGGGCGTTATTTCGGATGTTTCATACTACAGACAGGGGAGAAAGGATAAAATCGCCGGGTTGAGATTTGCCGAAATGATCAGAAACGAGGGTTCAAATATTCCCATATTACTTCAATCTTCTGAAGACCTCCATCCGGAAACCGTAAAATCTCTGGCTGCCAGTTTCATCAATAAATATTCCCAGAGTTTGCTCGTTGACCTTAAACACTACATTAAAGATAATTACGGGTTTGGTGATTTTGTTTTCAGGAATCCGGTAAATGATGCCGAGATAGACCGTGCCAACAATCTCCACTCTTTACAGGTGAAAATATCTAAGATAGATCAGACTTCTCTCAACTTTCATGTATCGAACAATCATTTTTCACGATGGTTGAAAGCCCGGGCCCTCTTCTCTCTGGCAGAGGTTTTTGCTGAAAAATACACCTCCGATTTCAATAACATTGAAGAAATAAGAAGTTATCTGATCGATACCATTGCCAATTACAGAAAAACCAAAGGCAGGGGTATTATTGCCAGTCATATTGATGAATATGCTATTTTTACAAGGCTTGGCGACGGGCAGCTGGGAGGAAAAGCCAGAGGCCTTGCCTTTATTGATTCTTTTATCAATAAGCATAAGATCATGTTTAAATGGGAAGATGTAATGGTAACCATCCCCCGCACTGTGGTGCTCACAACCGATCTTTTCGACGAATTTATGGAGTTGAACGATCTTTATGATTTTGCTTTATCTGATGTATCTGATCAGGAGGTGATCTTACGATTTGGTGCTGCATCCACTCCGCCACGAATGAAAAAATATATCATGGAGATCATAGAGGCCATTAAATCTCCGTTGGCTGTCAGAAGTTCAAGTTTACTTGAAGATAGTCATTACCAGCCCTTTGCCGGTGTTTATTCTACCTTTATGATTCCCAATAACCATCATGATATTCGCGTAAAGGCATATCAACTTGAGCAAGCCATCAAAAGTGTCTACGCATCGGTTTTTTATAAAGAAAGCAAGGCTTATATTGCCGCTACATCCAATGTTATTGACGAGGAAAAAATGGGCGTGGTTATCCAGGAGGTTTCCGGGAGAAGTTATGGCAATCGTTTTTATCCTGTTGTTTCAGGTGTTGCCCGTTCGGTAAACTTTTATCCCATTGAACCGGAAAAATATGAGGATGGGATTGCCAATATCGCTTTCGGATTGGGAAAAACCATTGTAGAAGGAGGAGTTTCGCTGAGGTTTTGCCCCAAATACCCGCAGAAAGTTTTACAACTGTCGGTACCCGAATTAGCCCTTACCAACAGTCAGAAGGAGTTTTATTCTCTTGATCTGGATCCGGAAAAATTCAGATCTTCGACGGATGAAACCATCAACCTTCATAAATTGAGAATAAAGCATGCTGAGGGCGATAAAGCTTTAAAATTTGTTGCCTCCACTTACGATTATCATGATCAGATCATCCGGGATGGCATTTACGAGGGAGGGAAAAAAATTATCACTTTTTCCAATATCCTCAGGTATAATTCATTCCCGCTTGCAGAAGTACTGCAATCGCTCTTGTACATAGGCAAAAGCGAAATGAACAATCAGGTAGAGATCGAATTTTCTGTAAATCTGGATACCCCACATCTGCAACCACGCATATTCCATTTTCTTCAAATCCGCCCTATCGTTGAAGCCAATGAAAAACATCAGGTAGAGATCGATGATTTTTCTGAAGAAAACCTGGTTATATATAGTGAAAATGCTCTGGGCAATGGAATATTTGACAATATTCACGATGTTGTTTATGTAAAACCCGAATCGTTTGATCCTGCTGATACCAAAAAAATCGCCCTGTCTATTGACCAACTCAACAGTGAATTTACAAAGAATAAAAAAAATTATATTCTTATCGGCCCCGGACGTTGGGGATCAAGTGATCCATGGTTGGGTATTCCTGTAAAATGGTCGCAGATCTCTGCCGCACGACTGATCATAGAATCAGGTTTGAAAAACTTTCAGATCGATGCCAGCCAAGGCACACATTTTTTCCAGAATCTTACCTCTTTTCATGTGGGATATTTTACCATCAACCCTTTCAACAAAGATGGTTTGTATGATGTTGATTTCTTAAACAAACAAACACCTTGCTTTGAAGACGAATATGTCAGGCATGTTTGTTTTGATCATCCTCTGGTGGTCAAAATAGACGGTCGGAAAAAAAATGGTGTTGTTTTGAAACCTAATGCCCATTAGTATTGTTGTCAGAGTGTAACTTTTTCATGAAAGTCATTTGTTTTTTTTATACATTTGCAAAAGTTTTAAGTTTTCGCTCCTCCTGAATCTTTTCTGAAGTTTTCTTTTTGTGCGTTATGAGCAAGTTTTTCCTGAAAACTCATCATTCAGACAGAAAATACCTTAACAGATAGATGTCTGTGTTTATGAAAATAAAAACGAATACTTTAATCCTGTTTCTTAGCCCTGATCAATCAACAGAAAAAACAAAGGCGATCGTGTAAGCGATTGAATTTCTTTCCTGAAATCATGGAATAGCAAACCATTTCAGTTTCTCAGAAATGCATGAATAATTGGAAAAATTATTTTTTGGATTTGCCTGTTGTTGTATCCTTTTTCTTATTGTTATTACTTTAAATCATCAATTTTAATTTAGTTCTTATGGAGTATAATTCGGAACGGTCGAAAATGAATATTTCAGAATATGGAAGAAATATTCAAAAAATGATTGAATACACAAAAAATATCAATGACCGCGAAAAAAGAAACCGACTTTCACGCGCCATTATACAGGTGATGGGGCAATTGAATCCTCATCTGAGGGATGTTAATGATTTTAAACATAAATTGTGGGATCACCTTTTTATTATCTCAGATTTTCAGCTCGATGTTGATTCTCCTTATCCTATCCCCTCAGCAGAAACCCTGAAGAGAAAACCTGAAAAATTGAAATATACAACCAATAATATCACTTTCAGGCATTATGGCAAACATATTGAAAGAATGATTGAGAAAGCCTGCGAATTACCAGACAACGAAAAACGCGATACCCTCATAAAAATGATCGCCAATCATCTCAAAAAATCCTATCTATCGTGGAACAGAGACACGGTTACCGATGAGGAAATTGCACGGCATCTCCATTTTCTTTCCAGAGGAAGACTTAGCATGAAAGAAAATATGAAACTTGCCAATACCTATGATATTCTTAACAAAGAGAAAACAACTATTGGCATGAAAAAGAAAGCTTCGCAGTCTAAAAAAGCTCCCCGAAGACAAAATCCAAGAAGAAGATCCAGGAAGTAAACCATGCCACCGTTTGGTTTTGCTCGTTCCCATCTTCGCTACCCTAAATACGATTCATCCGGATCTTCTTCATCCTAATGTTTGCATTCACTTTTGGATGTGTTGGCTGTCGGTTAAATGAAAATCTTATAAGTTGTGTGATCTTTTTTTATCTTCGCGTAAGATACAGATCAGCAGGTTTTTTCCAATGCAATGTCATTGGACAAAACCAATTTTTTTCGTAAAATTCAATCGTTATGGGTTCCTTTGTTATTGAAGGTGGACGTAAACTTAAAGGGGAAATAATCCCGCAAGGTGCAAAAAATGAAGCTTTACAGGTTATTTGTGCGTGCTTGCTAACGCAACAAAAAATAACGCTTCGTAATTTACCCGATATTGTTGATGTAAACAACCTTATTGAACTACTGAAAGAAATGGGTGTGAAAGTTTCACATCTATCACCAGGTGTTTTTTCTTTTCAGGCAGATGAGATACGCCTCAACTATCTGCAGTCAGATCAGTTTCAGGAAAGATCATCGCAGCTGAGAGGGTCGGTTATGACTGCCGGACCTTTATTGGCCAGGTTTAAAAAAGCATTTGTACCCAAACCCGGTGGTGATAAAATAGGCAGAAGAAGACTGGATACCCATTTTCTGGGCATGGAAAAACTGGGGGCCAAATTTCATTATGATATCAAAAACAGCTTTTATTCCATATCGGCGAAATCTCTGGTGGGTGCCCATATTCTTATGGATGAGGCATCGGTTACAGGTACCGCTAATATAATTATGACTGCTGTATTGGCCCGGGGAACCACTACCATTTACAATGCCGCCTGTGAACCCTATATTCAGCAGTTGTGCAAAATGCTGATGAAAATGGGAGCAAACATCAGTGGAGTAGGATCAAACCTATTGACCATTAACGGGGTGGAAGAACTTCATGGTTGCGATCATACGCTTCTGCCTGATATGATTGAGATTGGTAGTTTTGTTGCTTTGGCAGCTGTAACCAACAGTGAAATCACGATCAAAAATGTTTGCTATCCGGAGCTGGGGATCATACCAACTGTTTTCAGAAAGCTGGGTATTGATATCCATGTTGATGCAGATGATCTGATCGTGCAGCCACAGGAAGAACAGGTAGTGGAAACTTTTATTGACGGAAGTATCCTTACAGTTAGTGATGCGCCTTGGCCCGGGTTTACACCCGATCTCTTAAGTGTGGTGCTTGTGGCATCTATTCAGGCAAAAGGAAGTGTTCTGATTCATCAAAAAATGTTTGAAAGTCGGTTGTTTTTTGTTGATAAACTCATTGATATGGGAGCACAGATCATACTTTGCGATCCTCACCGTGCCACAGTTATTGGATTAAACAGACAATATCCACTACGGGCACTTCAAATGACCTCCCCCGATATCAGGGCAGGAGTAGCACTTTTGATTGCTGCCATGAGTGCCAGGGGTAGCAGTACCATACACAATATTGAACAAATTGACCGTGGGTACCAGTTTATAGATAAGAGATTAAATGCTATCGGGGCAAACATACAAAGAGTCTGAGGATAGAATGACATTTTGACCCCTTTTGATTTATGGCAAAAACTTTGATCGTTTAGGCACCGTATTGTAAAAAAAGTAAATTATATGTAATTGTTTTTCAGTATGGTAAGTAATAGTTCTGAGAAAAAAGATTATAGTACAGAAAAAAGTATGAAAACAAACGATTCAAATAACAAAGAAAATATGGATAGTACTGACAAAAATACGCATGATACTGTCAGTGAACAGCAGGAGAATGCACATTCTGAAAGCACACTTAATGACGATCGTCAAAACTCCTCAGAGGAGACTGCTCAGGATAGCGCTGAATCTGCGGATCATGAAAACAATGAAAAAGATTGTTTGAGTGAAGTTGATGAAAAAATTCTGCAACTCAAAGCCATGGAGGAAAAGTATAATGATCTCAATGATAAGTACCTGAGGTTGTTCTCCGAATTTGATAATTTCAGGAAACGAAATTTAAAGGAAAAGATTGAACTGACCAAAACAGCTTCCGCTGAAATTATTGAGGCAATACTTCCTGTGGTAGATGATTTGGAAAGAGCTTACCAGGCAGCACAGGATAATCCTTCCATTGAAAATATACAGGAGGGACTAAAACTCATTCAAACCAAAATAAAGAATACGCTCAAGCAAAAAGGACTGGAAGAGATTCCTGCTGTTGGCGAACAATTTAACACAGATTTTCACGAGGCCATCACCAATACCCCTGCTCCAAAACCAGAAGATAAAGGTAAAGTGATTGATCAGGTGCAAAAAGGGTATACTTTAAACGGCAAAATTTTGCGATTTGCTAAGGTTATTGTGGCAAACTAAAAACTATTATCACGAATGGCAAAAAGAGATTATTACGATGTTTTGGGTGTTTCGAAAAATGCTACCGCCGAAGAGGTGAAAAAAGCTTACAGGCAAAAGGCACTTAAATATCACCCTGATAAAAATCCGGGAGATAAAGAGGCGGAGGAAAACTTCAAGGAAGCCGCCGAGGCCTATGAGATTTTGAGCAATCCCGAGAAAAAAAGCCGCTACGATAGATTTGGCCATGCAGGAATGGGCAATGGTGGCGGTGGATACGGTGGATTTGGCGGAGGCATGTCTATGGATGATATCTTTAGCCAGTTTGGTGATATTTTTGGAAGCGCATTTGGTGGCGGCTTTGGCGGTGGATTCAGCGAAGGATTTGGCGGAAGAGGCGGAAGACGCGTTAACAAAGGGTCTAATCTTCGGGTAAAAGTAAAACTTAACCTGGAAGAGATCCTGCATGGTGTTGAGAAAAAAATTAAAGTGTCAAAGTATATTGCCTGTGATGTTTGCAGTGGCACCGGTGCCAAAAAAGGAACTTCATTTAAATCTTGTTCCACCTGTAATGGTTCAGGACGTGTTACACAGGTCACCAATACTTTTCTGGGACAAATGCAAACGACTTCCGCATGCCCAACTTGTGGCGGAGAAGGACAGATCATTACAGAAAAATGTGATACTTGCTTCGGAAATGGTATCGTGAAAGATACTGAGGTGATCTCCATCAATATTCCTGCTGGTGTTGCAGAAGGCATGCAAATGTCGCTCAGTGGAAAAGGAAATGCTGCTGCAAGGGGTGGTATTCCGGGAGATCTCATTGTTCTGATCGAAGAGGTGAAGCATGACAAACTTATCCGTGATGGTAATAATTTACTTTATGATCATTTTATCAGCTTCCCTGATGCCTCACTTGGTTGCACTATTGAAGTGCCTACTTTGGAGGGCAAAGCCAGAATTAAAATCGACCCGGGCACCCAATCCAGTAAGGTACTTCGTTTAAAAGGAAAAGGATTGCCATCTGTTAATGCTTATGGCAGGGGAGATCTGCTTGTAAATATCAATGTGTGGACACCGCAGAACTTATCTAAGGATGAGAAGAAAATTCTTGAAAAATTAGCAGATTCTAAAAGTTTTGTACCCAATCCTGTGAAAAGCGAAAAAAGCTTCTTTGAAAGGATGAGGGATTATTTTAATTGATAAACCTGGCATGTTTGCATATCTGCCACAAAACCGATGATATGAGCAGACTTCAAACTTCCCACCTTAAATTATATACTGCGGGGGCAGGCATCTGAATATGTGTTTTTATCCTTTCGGTAAAAGCAATTGATTGATCAGGTAATCGCGTTGGTTTTTTTTAATCATGATTTAATTTCGATCCCTTTTGATGGACTTTATTCTGCAAGGTGAAAATATCACCAAAAAATATGACCAGCACCAGGCTCTCACAAATGTAAGTCTGAATGTTCCCAGGCATGGAATCTTTGGTTTGCTGGGTCCCAATGGTGCAGGAAAAACAACACTGATCAGAATAATCAATCAGATTATTTCGCCTGATAATGGCACGGTGCTGTTTAACAACCAACCGCTACACCCCAAACATATTGGCAATATAGGATATTTACCCGAAGAGAGAGGCCTTTACAAGAAAATGAAGGTCGGTGAACAGGCTTTATATTTGGCAAAACTAAAGGATGTTTCTTCTCATGATGCCAGGAAAATGCTCAGATACTGGTTTGAGAAATTTGATCTGATGCCATGGTGGAACAGAAAAGTTGAAGAACTCTCAAAAGGGATGCAACAAAAATTACAGTTTATCATCACGATACTTCATAAACCTGATCTGCTTATCTTTGATGAACCTTTCAGTGGGTTCGACCCACTGAATGTGAACCTGCTGAAAGAGGAGATCCTCCAATTGAAGGATCAGGGCACAAGCATCATTTTTTCCACCCATAACATGGGTTCCGTTGAAGAACTTTGTGACCATATTGCACTGATTCATCAATCAGAAAAAATACTTGACGGTAAACTTGACAGCATCAAAAAAAATCATTCCAACCAAATATACTCTGTTCGTATTGCTCAAAATGAGAAGACATTGGAGCAAATAACAGGAGGTAGGGTAAAAATCTTAAAAGAGAAAATTACCGAAGATGGTAGCATTTCTGCTCAGGTTAAACTGCCCGAGAGGTTTGAATCCAATCAGTTATTGGAAAACATCATCAGGCATGCGCATGTAATTTCCTTCAATGAAATTCTGCCGGATATGAATGATATTTTTATTAAAACCGTTACCGGAAAATATCCACAGGAATACCCTGAAGATGTTCCTGATGGTGATACTTTTGAGCAAAATTAAGTTTTTCGGCATATTGAATTCATTGACAACCTGAAAATTTACTTTTTCCCGGATTTGTTTTCAAATGCTTTTTTATAAGAAGGATAAGGTAAAACCGATAAATTGCAATTTGTGTTTTCCGATTGTTTGTTGTATTGTCGTTGAATTGTTGATCAGAACATCTTTTACAAATAAAACCTGGAAATGAGTAAAACGTTGGTAATCATTCAAAGAGAGTATCTTACCAGAGTAAGGAAGAAATCTTTTGTGATCATGACTATTCTCGGACCTATCCTTATGGCTTCATTGCTGATAGTGCCGGCATTCATTGCCAATATGTCTGATGGCATTTACAAAGTGGCAGTTGTTGATGATACAAATCTTTTCTATGAGCAGTTTCACGATGCCAGCAATATAGAATTTACTCGTTTGGAAACCGATATAGATTCGGCCATTGAAATAATGCATGCCGATGCATTTGATGCAGTTTTACATATCCCATCCACTGCTTTTCACGCACCTTCCACGCTTCGCATTTTTAGTGATGAATCTGTAAATTTCAATGCGAAATTGTACATGGAGAATGTCCTGAGGGATGAATTTAAAAGCATGAAACTTGCCCATGCTGGTATTGATCCGGAGATCCTTCGGGCCACCGAAACCCGTATCAGCATCCAATCCGTTAAAATTTCTGAGGATGGTGATCAACAATCTGATTTTCCCGAATTAAGTATGGGATTAGGTATATTCAGTGGTTTGCTCATTTACTTTTTTGTTTTTCTCTTTGGTTCACAGGTAATGAGGGGAGTAATGGAGGAAAAAGGGAACCGTATCGTGGAAATTATCGTCTCTTCCGTAAAACCTTTTCAACTGATGATGGGTAAAATTGTAGGTATTGCGCTTGTAGGACTAACACAATTTATGATCTGGATTATTTTTACTTTCTTTTTGGTCAGCATTGCTTCTGTTGCCCTGCCAGAATATTTTTCTTTGACAGGCAACGCATTACCTGCAAATACATCTGATGATATCTCGTCAGGCATCAGTCAGTCAATCGCCGGCGATTCCTCCGTAAAACATATATTTGAATATCTTGGAAGTATTAACTATGGTGTCATGATTTTTTCGTTTATCTTTTATTTTTTAGGAGGATATCTGCTTTATGCAGCATTATTTGCTGCCATAGGGTCGGCGGTAGACAACGAGGCGGACACCCAACAATTTATGCTCCCCATTACGATACCCATGATTTTTTCAATTATCATGGCACAATTTGTTATGAGTAATCCTTCCGGACCGGTAGCTTTCTGGTTGTCTGTTATTCCCTTTACCGCTCCTATTATCATGATGGTGCGTATTCCGTTTGGTGTGCCCTGGTTCGATATTTCCCTGTCTATGTCTCTTCTGGTGCTGGGTTTCATTGGTACCACCTGGTTGGCTGCCAGAATTTACCGGACAGGTATTTTGATGTACGGAAAAAAAGTATCTTACCGTGACCTGTGGAAATGGATAAAATTGAAAAATTAATAAATTATTCTTATTTTTTGCGATAGAATAATCATTCTTTGACCTAAATAAAAATATAAAGGTTTTTTATCTTTGTAGTAAATCAGTTTGTAAACACTAAAAAAAATCTCATGAGGGTAGCGATCATTGACTGTGGAACCAACACTTTTAATTTGTTGATTGCCGATATATCTGAAAGTAGCGATGGTTTTGATGTTTTGCTTAATGAAAAGAAAAGTGTCAAATTAGCTGAAGGGGGGCTGAAGAATGGGAAGATTGCTCCGGTGCCTTTTCAAAGAGGCGTGGATGTGTTTGATGGTTTCGTAAAGATTGCCCGCAAAAAAGAGGTGCAATCCATCAAAGCTTTTGCCACAAGTGCTATTCGTAGCAGTACCAACGGCCCTGATTTTGTAAAATCAATTTATCAGAAAACCGGGGTCATGATACAGGTGATTAATGGGGATACCGAAGCACAATATATTTATAAAGGGGTAAACCTGGCGCTTAATCAGTTTGGTAGTTCAGTTCTGATCATGGATATTGGAGGCGGCAGCACCGAATTTATTATTGCCGAGAATAACAAAGTTGTTTGGAAAAGAAGCTTTGACCTGGGGGCAGCTCGCCTGCTTGAAATTCTTAATCCTGCCAATCCGCTTACAGATGAGCAGAAAAAAGATCTCACACAGATCTTTGATGATCTCCTTACTCCATTGAAAGATAAGATGGAAGAATTTGAAATAGATACCTTGATTGGTTGTAGTGGTTCCTTTGAATCCATTTCTGACATGATTCTCCATTTTAAAGGTTCAAAATCATCTGATACCCCGCCAGTTGTGCTTCTGGGCAACGAAGACTTTGAGGTTATTCACAATCAGTTGATTTCCAGTACAGAAGATGAAAGAAGGGTGATGCCCGGTTTGGTTCATTTCAGGGTGGATACCATTGTTTTTGCCTCTTTGTTTATCGCTTATATTCAAAAACTATTTGGGATCAATCAAATGTATTATTCTTCTTATTCTTTAAAAGAAGGAATTTTGGCTGATATTCTTCTTCAGAACATTGCTGTTTAATTTACTACCCCACATAAACTTATGAACACTATGCAGAAAATTCTGGTTATTGATGATGAAAAGAGTATAAGGAATACACTTAAAGATATACTTGAATATGAAAAATACAAAGTAGACCTGGCTGAAGATGGTTTTGTGGGGATCGAAATGGCAAAAAAAACCAGTTATGATGTTGTTTTATGCGATATCAAAATGCCAGGAATGGATGGTTTGGAAGTGCTGGAAAAACTGATGGAAATCAATCCTGATAATACCGTAGTTATGATTTCCGGACACGGCACTGTTGAAACTGCTGTGGAATCTATTAAAAAGGGAGCCTATGACTTTATTTCGAAACCTCCGGACATCAACAGGATGCTTATTACCTTGAGAAACGCCATGGATAAAACGCATCTTGTAAATGAAACCAAAGTGCTCAAAAGAAAAGTAAGCAAAACCTTTGATATGATAGGGCAATCAGAAGCATTGAATAGCATCAGGTCGATGATAGAAAAGGTGGCGCCAACCGATGCCCGGATTTTTATTACTGGTCCCAATGGATCGGGTAAGGAGCTGGTGGCAAGATGGCTGCATGAGTTGAGTCATAGATCCCATCATCCTTTTGTTGAAGTGAATTGTGCTGCTATTCCTTCCGAGTTAATAGAAAGTGAGTTGTTTGGACATGAAAAAGGATCTTTCACCTCGGCAATTAAACAGAAAAAAGGGAATTTTGAGATCGCTCATGGGGGCACCCTGTTTCTGGATGAAATAGGTGATATGAGCCTTGCTGCACAGGCTAAGGTGCTCAGGGCTCTGCAGGAAAATAAAATTACCCGCGTTGGAGGCGAGAAAGATATAGATGTAGATGTGAGGGTTGTAGCAGCTACCAACAAAGATATTCAGCAGGAAATCAGCAAAGGCAATTTCAGAGAAGATCTCTATCATCGTTTGAGTGTTATTCTTATTCATGTTCCTTCTCTCAATGAAAGAATTGATGATATACCTGTTTTGGCCAATCATTTCCTGGAGCAGATCACAAACGAGCATAAAATGCCCGCAAAAACATTTGAAGAGAGTGCTTTACAAGCCTTACAAAAGATTCAATGGACGGGAAATATCAGAGAATTAAGGAATGTAGTGGAACGATTGGCGATTTTATGCGATAAAAATATTACACATGATGATGTTTTGAATTATGCCCAGCCGCTGAGTGGCATGAAACAGTGAGTGTTTAAATATCATCTATCTATTGGAGAATTTTTCATAAAAAAAAGCAAGGACGGTAATTAACCACCCTTGCTTTTTTTAGTGTTTAATTCTTTTTCCGGTTAAAAGACAAAACTGATCTGGAGATTGTTCTGGAAGTATTGGTCGTAACCGCTTGTTGTTCCTGTTACATTCGTACCATCCATGCCATCAAGATAGTTGAATATTGTATTTCTCCATCCAAATTCGTATCCGATTCTTATTTTATTGTTGATCTTGTATGATATCCCCATTCCGATTGGAATGACGGGTTGAAGCTGGCTGTATTCCTGGTCCAGTTCCAGTCGGCTTTCATTCTGATCAAGAACTGTGGCGTCACTAAAAAACAGCCCTATCCCTACAAACCCCCAAACATCCAAAGGACTTCTATTCAGGGCAGGGACAATAAACTCTGTACGTCCGAAAAATTCGAATATTTCATTGGTAAAACTATATGCCTGAAGATCAGGGTTTTCGTCTAGTAAGTTGGTGGGCGCCTGACCGGATAAGCTCATGAAGTCTACCCCCATTTTCAACCCAAACCAGCTATTCATTTTTATTCTGGTAAAAAAGCCTCCATTAAAGTTATAGTTTGCAGAGTGGTAATCCACGAATTCTGAAAAACCAAGTCCTTTGTTTGCACTCAGATCAGTAATAGCATGTGATGTGCCGAATGAAAAACCCATTTCCCATTCGCTTAATCCTATTTGTTGGGCACGACGCGATGCAGATAAGGGTTGTTTTTGTTTGTTGCGTACCGCACTCATGTTGCTTCGTTGATGGCTAGGAGCTTTTCCTCTTCCATAACTATCGGGAGATTTGCTATTCGATTTTGGACTGTTATAATCCCTTGTCCCCAGTTCGCCAGCAGATTCGCTGCGTGTTGGAGGTGGTGAATATCTTTCGGGGCGTGTTGCGGCATGCCTTTGCGAACGAGTTGATTGTTCCGCTTTACTTTTTTCCTTCAATCCAAAGATTCGTTGAAAGATATTTCTTTTAGGGCCAGGTACCTGCAATAATGACTGTTCACTTTTTAAGATGCTATTGGTCACCTTCTCATGATGAGAAGAGGTTCTGGTCTGCTCCGCCAGAACTGATTTTAACGGTAATGTTAGAAACAAAATGACGAGTGCAAGAGAAAAAAGTGAAAATTTTGCGTTACACATCTGATTACTGGTTTTTGGATGACTGAATGGCTTTCTTATTATTTGTTTGCTTTATAATTCAACAAAGAAATTATTTTTGTTACATTCTACGTAATTATTTCAATTGGGTTATCACTTTTCCGGTCTTATTACCATTCATTGTTATTCCTTTAAAAATAAAAATGGTGCTGTACCCGGGCAGTAATATTAACCCTCATTTAGTTAATTTCTTTTGCAAGGATAAATATAACTAAAAAACTCATATAAAGATTAATAAATTCATATTTTAACTTTTTCAGAAAGAATGGGTAGGTTAGAAGTCTATAAATCTGTTCATTCCCCTGATAAAATTTTTCAACAATCAATGTTTTGTTTTTTGGTTGATATGTAAT
>CAYMLS010000010.1:0-26342 GCA_964390665.1 uncultured Bacteroidales bacterium
CAACGGGATCCCTCCTGGCGTCGGGATGACAGGGGGGCATGGGTTGACAGGGAACTGAATATGTGCTTGCCTGAATGTGGGTAGATGATTTTCCCCTATCAGCCTCTACCCGTTTACTGTTGGCAATTTCGCGGTAATCTTCTCTAACGAACCAATGTAACATCTCCTTTTACCTCAATGGTTCTGCCATCGTCGCAGGTGCCGGCAGATTGAAAAATATATACGCCCATGGGGGCGGGTTGTCCGTCAAGGTAACCGTCCCAACCGATCATTATATCGCGACTTTCAAATATTTTCTCACCCCACATGTTAAAGACTTCCAGGTGGTAGTCCTCTATCCGCTGATGCAGGGGATGAAAAACATAATTGGCAGGATCATTCAAAGAATAACTCCCCCCGGACGGGCCGGACGGATCGGGCGTAAAAGCATTGGGAAATACCATGTTGCATATGTTTTCCGGGGTATTCACAACTTTTACCTCGCGCGAAAAACGATGGTAACAAACAGGGTCGGTATCGTTCCCCACCGTTAATTCAACGGTATATTCACCCGCCTGCTCGTATTGATGCACCGGCTGATATTCCTCAGAAGTCGTTCCATCCCCAAAATCCCAGAAACTGGTAAAGGCCATGCTCGAAAGATTGATCATCTGTGCCTCATCATCTGGTAAAGTGATGATCTGTGGTTCAACGGCAAAGGCTGCCACAGGGGGTTGATGCACGGTAATGACCACCGAAGTGGAATCGGTGTTCACCTCGCCGGAAACCACCAGGGTAACTTCATAAAACCCGGGTTCTTCAAAAACATGAACGGGATTCTCCTCTTCTGAAGTTCTTCCATCGTCAAAATCCCAGAAAAATGCTTCTCCATACATGCTGTCATTGAAAAAAGCAACTTCCAATGGCGGGCAACCTTTGGCAGCAGGACTGAAACCTACGGAAACTTCCCGCGCTTTCAAAACGACTTTTTGCTCACTGGTACTGCTGCAATGATCCGATGAAGCATTCAATACAACATGAAATTCATGGGTTACATTTTCCGAAACATCTATGTCGTACTCATGGTCAAAAGGACTCCGGTCTTTTGTCTGGAAACTGTATCCATCGCCCATATCCCAACTAAAATTCCAGTTGCCGGAAGATGATGTATTGCTCACCTGAATGGTTCTGCCAGGTATGAATTGCTGATAGGGATCTACAGAAAAATCGGCATAAGGTTGGGCATAAACAATTACCTCTCTGGAAAACAGGTCTGTACAACCGTAATCGGAGGTTGCCTGAAGCAAAACCTCATAGCGGCTTACCGAGTCGTTGGCGCTGATAAAAACATGCTCCGGTTCTGGCATGCTTGATGATCCGCCATCACCGAAAATCCAGTTATACCGGGTAGACAACTGACTTTGGTTTTCAAATTGAATGGCATGGGGGCTACATCCATCCCATGCATCGGGTGTTGTGAACTCCGCGGATACTTCGGGATACACTTCCACATCTTTCTGCAAAGAACCGGAACATCCAAAACTGTTGGTAAGCACTTGTCCGACAGGGAAAATAAGCACATCGGAGGTGGTATTGGAGAAACCGTGCACAAAACTTCCGGCATTGGAACTGTTGACCGTATCACCGTTCGCTGTCCAGAGGTAGGTCTCATTTCCCGCGCCCTGGGCAATATTCGTGACCTGGATATCCAACGGAGAACATCCGGAATGTTGGGACATCTGAAAATCAGCCACAGGCGTAGGGAAAACCGTAAAATCCATATGAACCGAATCAACACAACCGTAGGAGGAAGAAACCTTTAACCAGGTCTGGTAGTTTGCCGGATTTTCCAGACTGTTGTTGCTAAATACCGGGGCAGGTTCCACATCCTGCGAAGAATCACCGTCTCCAAAATCCCAGAAAAACTGATCCGCACCTAAACTTTCATTGATGATCTCCGGTGAAAAGGGATGACAACCTTGCTGCGTATCGCTGGAAAAACCGGCCACAATATCCGGAAATACTGTGATGGTCTGCCCGGCAGTATCCGAACATCCATAAGCATTGATGAGGGTGAGCGTGGGAAGAAAATCCTCTGCATCTGATGAATGATCAACTTCATAGGTGTGCAAAGCTCCTGTGTCCTGATCGTAAACCTCTCCCGGTTCAAATTCCCACGCATAGGTCAGGTCTGAGCCTTCGGAAAGATCCGTAAAACTGACTTCAAAAGGAGAACATCCCTCACTGCCAGACATAGCAAAGTCGGCAAAGGGAACCGGGAAAACATGGAACTGTTCCTGTAAAGTATCGGTACATCCAAATTCGGATGTGGCAACAAGCTGCACATTGAAAACCTCAGGATCATCAAAATCGTTGTTCACGAAAGTTCTGGCGTGCTCTGGTGACTGAGCGGTGGAATGTCCGTTACCATAATCCCACTGATAGGGTAAAACACCTCCTGCCCCTGTTGATTCATTGATAAAACTTACTTCTAAGGGACTACATCCTTCTGTTGCTGAAACATGAAACGCGGCAGTAACCTCAGGGTACAACAGAATTTCGCGCGAGACGGAATCGCTGCATCCAAACTCATTGGTTACAGTAAGTTGAGGCGAAAAAAACAAGGTTTCCGTAGTATTATTCTGAAAGTAATGCTCCAGGTTACCGGGTGCAGCAATGCTGTCGGTTCCATCACCAAAATCCCAGAAATAATCTTCGTTGCCCGACAGGATACTTTCATCATTGAAAACAACCATACCCGGCGCGCAGATCTGCGATTCAGGAATTTGAAAACCGGCAAGCGGCAAAGGAAAAACGGTAAAAGTAAAAGTAGTATCGTCTGTACATCCGTATGAAGACCCGGCGGTCAGCACTGCCTCAATTTCCAATGGTTCTGTCCGGCTGCTGTTCTGGAAGGTCAGGGTGGGGTTTTCAACGGTTGACACCATGCCGTTGCTGAAACTCCAATGATAAGTTCCGGCATTTTCGGAAAGATTCTGAAAGGTTGCCTCCAGGGGATGACATCCATCGGCAACCTGCTGCACAAGGGCTTTTACTTCGGGATAAACCACTACCTCTTTCATGAGTGAATCCTGACAGTTGTGCTCGTTGGAAACAAACTGCCAGACAGTATAAACCAGAGGTTGCGATGTGGAATTCCCTGCTTCAAATTCAACAATCTCCTCCCCGCTGTCAATGACTTGTTCCTCTCCGTCCCAAAGGATTTTGTAATGAGTAGCGGAAGATCCTTTGCTTTCATCGATGATCTGAACCATCTCATAACCTCCGGAGGGGCATATCTCCTGGCGGTTCAGGGCAAAACCGGCTTCCAACAGGGGAGCAACCTCCACGTTGCCCGAATCCATCGCCTGGCAACCGTTTTGGGAGACAACCGTGAGAAAAACCGGAAACAGGACACGCTCCTGCTCGTTTTCGTGCGCAAACAACACCGGATCCGGGTTTTCCAGAAGGGAAGTTCCCGCTTCGCCAAAATCCCATTGCCACGAAACACCACCCGATGAAAGGTTTTGAAACGAAACTGTTGCCGGGTTGCACAACAGGGTATCTGCCGGCAAAAAGTCTGCTGAGGGCTCCGGGAAGACGGTCACTGTCATTTCAAGAGAATCTTTACACCCAAAGGAATTTTCTGCTGTCAGCTGCACCTGATAATCCTGTTCATCCGCTGTGTTGTTATGAAGAAGGTAGGAAAAAAACGCCTCATTTTCCACAAAAGGCATCGTACCATCATCAAAATGCCACGTAAATCCTCCTGACCCCTGCGAGGTGTTTTCCACATCAAGATGTAACGGATGACAACCCTCGTATGTATTCAACTCAAAATCAGCATCTATCAATGGAAAAACTTCAATATCAACGGTTGAAGACACCTGGCAACTTCCCAGATCCGGATAAACGGAGGAAGCGATGACCGTGGTCTGGTAGGTAACGGTCTCATCTGTGAAATTCTGAAAAACATGTTCTGTATTTTCCTGTGGGGATGTATTCCCATCACCAAAATCCCAGGAAATTGTCCCTGCATTTTCTGAATCATGGGAAAAACTGACAGAAAAAGGTGCACAACCTGCAAGTGTTTCATGATCCGTTACAATATCAGTTTGTACCTGGGGTAAAACAGTAATGGTTGTTGAAAGGGAATCGGTGCACAAACCGTTATCAACCAGAAGTTTTAGTTCATACTCAATGGGTTCTTCTGTGTTGTTGGTATAGGTATGAGAAAACTGTGGTTCATGGGTGATGGAGGTGTTGCCATCGCCAAAATCCCACAAAAAATCCGTTACACCCGCAGATAGATTTTCAATCTGTACCTCAAAAGGGGCGCACCCCACCGTTTCCTCAACAGAGAACAAAGGCAGCAAAGGTTCTGCCACTTCTATGGCGACAGAGGATGATGCTGTCTGGTTACAGGCTCCATTGATCACAACCTGGTAAGTAACATCACTTTCAGGAGATGAAACCGGGAACTGCGCGTCAGGATCATCAAGAAACCCGGCGGGTGCCCACTGATGCGAAGTACCAGCGGAAGCAGCCAGTTGAACTGTTTCACCAAAGCAGACCGATATCTGATTTTGCCCATCAGGTGTGTTGATACCTGCAGAAACCTGATTGACATCAAAACCGGAGAAAAAGGCATATCCTTTTGTGGTGGGTTGTACCTGTTTGCTGTTGATTAAACCCGCGTGGAAAACATCCTCTGTATTGCGTATGCGAAAAACCTGCGGTTGGGGTACATTTTCATTCACCAGTTTCACCTGCGCCACCATCCAGGGCGCATCAGCATTGGTAAAAGTAAAATCCGCAGCCGGAATGGTTGTATTGGGAACACCGCCATTTACCCTGAAAGCATCTTCAGCACCTTCCCTGACCATCAGATTGACATAAAGATCGTCATTGCCATGATGAACAAATATTTGCTCAAAGGATCCTGTGCACTGGTCAACGGGAGGTACTACCGCCATGCCTGCAGCACATCCGTCTTGTAGCATTTGCATCAGGTAAATATCTTCCGAGGTTTCGATGGAATGATGATCTCCGCCTGCGGGCATCCAGGAGAATTGCTCTCCCGCATCAAAAACGCCCATGATATTGCCGTCAATGGTTATCTGCGTTCCATCAGTGGTTGGCAAAACATAATAATAATCGTTCCCTCCATCATTCACCACAACATACTGATTTCCTGCAAGATTGCTGCTGATCAGCTGGTCGCCGGCAAGGTCAGTACAGTCCGGGTCTGCTTCATCCAGCCACAGCTGATCCGATACCGTTACCGCAACCGGATGATTTGATTCTATTTTCGTGCCGGCAAGCCGGTTTGCCGCGAGTTGTCCATCGGTCTGAAAATTATCCGGCACCAGGGAAATTGTCTGACCTTTTTCTAGTGTTACCTCAAAAGGTACATTCTCCTGAAAACCCTCAAACATATCGGCACCGGGTGTTATCCGCAGCAGCGTATTGTCTTCAGTGGCGACAATATTTATGGACGACCCGGCATGATCAGCAGCAGATGGATTGTTGAATTCTTTTTGAAAAGGCACATTGAAAAGCGACCCCAGACCATTTTGCCCTTTTAAGGAAAAAACTTCCGCCCTCCCATCAACAGAAACTTCAAAAGCAGCATGGATAAGATGATCCGATTCGATCTTCACTCCGCGACCATAGATCTGACCGGGATAGGGTTCTTCATTCCACAAGTCATTGATCACAGCAGATACATCAAAAACAGCGGTTTCAAAGGGATCCAGTGTCATGGTAAGGGGTTCAAAGAAACCTGGTTGCTGCGGGTCGGATGAAGCAGGCAATGACAAAGTAACGGTATTGGGAAGATCATGGTTGACGATCCGGAAAAGGTATTCGCCATCGGTACTGTTGGTCGGGATATGGGGAACACTGAACCAGAACTGGTTGTCGGTCTGCGAAAAACCTTCACAAATCAACATCATGGAAAGCAGGAAGAAAAAAATAATGCTTCGCTTGGTCATGTTCATTGTTCTGATTAAGATTAATTTTTGATCGACTGTTTTGAAGGCAAGCCCAACGCAGCAATTGGCCCTTTCCTGCAAGCACTGATTATCTGAGCAGGGTAACATCACCTGCCTTTTCTATGCGTTTACCCGAACTACACCTTGCTTTTGCTTTCCATACATACACGCCCATGGGGGCAGGTTTTCCGTCGATGTAGCCATCCCACCCTTTTTCAATGTCATCCGAATAAAATATCCTTTCACCCCACTTGTTGTAAATTTCCAGTTCATAATCCTGAATACCCATGTTTACAGGGTAAAAAACCTCGTTGGAGCGTGCATTGGGATTATAAGCGCCGCCACCTGGTCCTGTTTTTACCGGCGTAAAACCTGTGGGGAAGATCATCCTGCAGGCCTCTTCGGCCCTCACCTCATTCCCGCGGATCAAAGTATCGGCGCAACTGGGTTCTGTTTGGGTAAATGCGGTAAGGGTTATGGTATAAAGGCCTGTTTCATTGTAAAAATGAGCGGGTTGAAAATCTGATGATACATTTCCATCCCCAAAATCCCACAGATAACCATCGGCATCTTCAGACAGATTCATTACCTGCAACGACTCCAAAGGCAACTCGATCAACGGATCAACAATTTCAAAGTCAGCCACGGGCGTGGCATATACTTCTACCTGTGTTTTAATGGTGTCATTGCCTCCTTTGCCAATAGCAACAAGGGTTATTTCATAATTGCCGGGATCAAAATAGATATAGCGGGGGTTCTTTTCATAGGAAATGTTCTGATCGCCAAAATCCCAGTACCAGGAATCTGCATATTCCGATTGATTGGTAAGACTGATCTCCAGTGGGGCACAGCCTTTTAAAACCGATGACTCAAAGGATGCCTGCGGAAATGGCGAAATGATGGTGACCATTTGACTTTGCTCATCGGAGCAATACCCATTGGTAACGGTAAAACTTACCAGGTATTCAGAGGTTGAGAAATCCGTTTCATCCCACTGATAGGTATAATCAAAAGTGGATTGGTTGTTTTGCGAAACATTTCCATCGCCAAAATCCCATATCACATCCCATTCTTCCGGATGGGTATGATTGGTAAGGGTAAAGGTGGTATTGGGATAAGATTGCTCAATGGGAGAAATGGAGAAATCAGCAAAAGGCTCGGGAAAAACGGTGATCTGTTGCTCTACTGAATCCGTACATCCAAAAGCAGAAGTTACCTGCATCGTCATGGGGAAAACAAGGGTTGTCTCCTGATCATTTTCAAATAAATGGAAGGGATGGGAAGAGGTGGAGTGGGTTCCATCGCCAAAATCCCATGACCAGGATCCTGCATTTTCTGATTGACTGATAAATTGCAACTCCAGGGGCGAACACCCCTGAAAAGCATTGGTTTCCGTGCCAATCTCCGCAACGATCTCAGGATAAACAGTCACTGTTTGACCATAAGATGCTTCACACCCGTAAACATTGGAAATATTCAGGTTCAGATCAAAGTAAGCAGGATCATCTCCGGTATTGTTCCAGGTATAGGCAGGATCTTGTTCTGAAGATACAGTTTCATTGCCAAAGTCCCATCTGTAAAAAACGCCTCCTTCAGAATTGTTGGTGATGGCAGGTGCGAAAGGGGCGCATCCTGCTGCCAGGGAAAGATCGAAAGCAGCATCCGGAATGGGATGAACCTCCACATGGCCAGTGGTGATATCCCGGCAACCTCTTGCACTTTCTGCCTCTAACGTCACCACATAACTTTCCGTTTGTGTATGAGAGGGGTTGATGAAGACAGACTGGGGATCTATTTCACTGCTTTGCCCGCCGTTTCCAAAGTTCCATGTGTATGACTGAGCCCCTGTGGATTGATTTGAAAACCCGACCGACAAGGGGTGGCAACCCTGAGCGGCACTCATGGTAAATGATGCAGAGGGTTTGGGGAACACCATGATGCTGTCTGTCACTTCTGCGGTACAACCATTCTCCGATTCAACGGTTAAAACCGGATAAAACTGACTTTCCAAGCCGTTGGCAAAATAGGTATAATCGTGGGAGTTATCACCGAGGGGTTCTTCTGGTTCCCCATTGCCGGGTTGCCAGTAATAAGACAATCCGGGCGTTGATTCATTTTGTATGACCAGATCAAAGGGTTCGCATCCCTGCGCTTCAGAGAGGGAAAAACCGGCTACAGGGGTGGCTTTCACCCTGATAAGTTTTTGTTGAACAGTTTCGCAAAAATCACCCCGTTGTGCGGAGAGGGTAACCACAAAAACCGTATCCCTGAGCGGATCGTTGTTTACAAAAGTATGCGTATGTTCAGAATCCTGTATATCTGACTGTTGTCCATCTCCATAATCCCAGGAATATGTCACACCAGTACCTTCGGAATTGTTGGTGAAAGATACGGTGACCGGGCTACACCCTTCTGTTTTGTCAGCCTCGAATTGCACAGCAACGGAGGGATGAACTTCTATGTTTTGCTGTGTGTCATCGGTACAACCAAACGCATTGGTTACCTGCAGATGCGAATAAAAAACCTGCGATTGTTCTCCATCTGTGACAACATAAGAATGTTGGGGATCGGGATCGTCGCTTTGGGCACCATCACCAAAGTTCCACTGGTAACTAACGGCACCGGAAGATGTTTGGGTAAAGTTGACCTGCAGCGGACTGCAACCCTGATCCTGATCCATCTCAAAATCGGCCAAAGGACTGGGGAAAACCGTTACCGGGAGTGTATCCGATGATGTGCATCCATGTTGCGTGATTGTTTGAAGCACGATGGAATAATCGCGGGGCTGATCAAGCGTAAGATTTCTGAAAACATGTAAAATATTTGCTTCCTGTGATACCGTTCCATCGCCCAAATGCCATTGATACGCATCCACATTTTCGGACAACATACCTGATAGTCCTGCCTCCAGCGGATGACAACCACTCAGCTCTTCAAGTTCCTGACCATCCGGATCAGAGATCATTGCCACAGAGGATGGGAATACAGTGATCTCTTTACTGACCTCATGCACACACCCATATTCGTTTTCCACCCTGAATGTCAGAGAATAAACTTCCACATCACTTTCCCCGTGTTGGTAAACAAACTGATCTGGTAAATCATCATACGAAAAGGACTGGAATTCTCCATTGCCCTGAAAATCTATGGAATAGATCCATTCAGGATTCAATTCAAAAGGATAACCGAGTTGCACGCGCAAAGGACTGCATCCCTGATCAGTATCAGGGTTCAGCATAACGGAGGGAGCCGGATGAACCCAAACGGTAACGGTATCTGCATAATCACATTCATAAGGATTTGTGGTGTGAAGTACCACCAGATGCTCACCAGGCTGTTCAAAAACATATTCGATCTGATCTGATTCAAAACCGGCAGATTCACCATTGATGAACCAGTTATGGGTCTCCCCTTCAACCTGTTGAGAGGCAAAAAATTTCGCAGTAAACGGTGCACACCCTTCCAGGGCTTCTGTGCCAGACGGTTCAGGATCTGAAACAATACTACTCCCGGGTTTGGGATGGATAACCAATGATTCTGTGCTTTGCGAGGAGCATCCATCGGATGTTGACAGCACCAGTCTGATCTCGTATTCAATGGGAAAGTCTGAACCGTGCTCCAGTTCCAGAACCGGTTCCTGCTCATTGGAAACAAGGGAGTTGTTGACAAACCACTCAAAAACAGTTCCTGAAGGTGCCGATGAGTTATTTTGCACGGATATAACGGCAGGACTGCACTGCGATTCCTGACCAAAAGAAAACGCGGCCTGCACCTCAGGGTAAACGGTAATTTGCAATGTATCACTGTCAGTACATCCCAGGGAAGTGGATGTTTCCAAAACCAGCTGATGCTCTGCTACCTGATCACCTGTATTGGAAAAAGAATAGGAGAACTCTGGCAAAGTGCCTATCTCTTCACCATCAAGCAACCAGGAAATCTGGTCGGCATTCTGCGCGTTTTCTGCTGATAGAGTTAGCGTTTCCGGTCCGCAGAATTCAAGGGATCCGATGGAAACATCCCACCCAATAACCTCTGCCACAGCAATGGACTGCGGCAACAGAAAAACGCTGTCCTGCCAATGCTGCGCACATACCTGCTGAGCATTTCTTTCGAGCCATAGTTGCTGATGAATAATGAGTGTGTCGGGTTCTTCCCCCGGATCAGCGTAAGTATGATTTAACACCGCCGGTGCTTCTTCACCGGAAAATTCATAGTTGTTTCCATCACCCATTTGCCACAAATACCCGTTGGCGTTGACAGATTCATCTGTAATTTGTATGGTGGCGGGATGACAAACGGTTTGAGGCAGGATCGAAAAACCGGGTGTTATTTCAGGATAAACCACCAATTCCTGCTCATCAGTATTTGCACACAACCCTCCCTGATAGTAAACCGTCAGTTTTACAGTTTGAATTACATCCGCTCGGGTTGTATTGGTAAACACTTTTTGTGGATCCTGTTCTTCTGAAAATGTACCATCATCAAAATCCCAGAGGAATCCGGTGATATTTTGCCCGGTGGTGGTATTCTCCAATTCAGCAGAAAAGGGGGAGCACGCGGCATCGGGCAATGAAAATCCTGCAACTGGTGGAGGAGTGATCGTAATTTGCCTTTGAGCGGATGCGGGACAGTCATCATGAGCAGCGGTCAATCCAATGGTATAGCTTTGTGGGGATTCAGTTGGATCGTATTCATAGGTGAAAACCGGATCGTTGATCTCTACAGGATCATCACCATCATCAAACGTCCAAACATGAGTATCTGTACCATATGATTGATTGGTGATGCGAATCCGGTAAGGGTTGCATGGGTCCGGCACAGAAACGGAGAAAGCGGCATGAACATCGGGAATAACCAAAGGTTGAGAATCTTCAGCAATGCATCCTGCTTCATTTTCAAACTGGTAAACCAATGTATAATTGCCCGGCGCCAGGTCTCCCGGGTATAGGATATGATCCTCTGCGAAAGGTCCTGCAATGGTTTGGCCACCCTTATTCCGTATTTCAAAAACACCTCCTTCGGGTATGGGTTGTAAAGTTCCAAAATCAAAGGATTCGTCCTGGCAAACCGCAGCAAAAGGACCGAGTTGAACATTGGGAAGTTCGTTGACGGTCACTTCAACCTGCCCAAACAATTCCTGCCCTGTGTTGCTGATCGTTTTCAGATAATAAACCGTTGATGCGGACGGAAAAACCGTGAAGTTGTAAAGATCAGGATCACCATTGAGCGGGGTTGCATCCGTGGAAACTTCCGGATCTTCATCATACCAGTAATACTGGTAAGGCAAATCGCCCCCTGATATCAATGCACTTAAAATCAACGAATCTCCCGGACATACATTGTTTGGGGAAGACCTGACGTTGATCAGTTCAAAGTTCCCCCCTTCTATAAAAACAGTAAGTTCATCTTCGTTTACACACTGGGTTTGCGGATCGGTAACCTCAACACGAAAAGACTGGGAGAAAAGAAGATCGCGTGTAAAAGTGGTTCGCTGTTGCGGGTTTATTAAAAATACTTCCGGTTTCCAGTGAAATGTTGCTTCCGATCCTGTTTCTTCTGCTTCGAGGGTTGTATAGGTATTGATGGAGATGATCTGATCCGGTCCTGCCTGGGCAGAAGGGAGAGGATCAATGATAACTTTGGATGAAGCGGTATTTCTGCACCCAAGTGAATCGGTATAGATGTAATTGACCCGGAATTCACCCGTTCCGGAGGCATTGGCATCAAAATAATCATTCCAAACAAAATTTCCTGTGTAGGAACCACCGGATGGCAGGGCACCTTCCAGCAATACCATTTCTTCATCCAAACAAAATTGTTGTCCTTCCCATTGCAAAACGGGTTTGGGATAAACAGTGACCTGTTGTGTTTGGAAAGACAAGCAACCTTCTTCACTTTCAACCACATAGGTGACATCATGATTGCCGGCACCCCTTTCAGAAGGGATAAAGAAAAGAGAGGGCTCTGTATCGTTATTGATAAAATAATGTCCTCCTGAGGGTTGTCCACCGGTTAATTCAAGATAGGAACCGGTTTCGCAGATACCCGGGAAAGAAGGTAACACCACATTCACCCCATCGTTAACAGCAACATGAATACTGGCTGTATCTTCACATCCGTTGGCATCGGTAACATGAAATACGAAGTCAGCATCACCCCCAAGTGGGTATGTTTGAGGTTCCGGTAGGGAGGCATCTTCAAACAGTGCTGTAGGACTCCATTGCCAGGTATAAGGTTCTGTACCAGCTTCCACGGTTGCCTGAAGTTGTATGGACTCGCAATGATTTGCTGAAGATACTGCTGACAGCGTTGCCGAAGGCGATTCATGAATATTGATGGTGACCTCCGTATCTGCACTACACTGATTATCATCGGTATATGTATACAAAACAGCATGTTGTCCCACACCCGCTTCCTCCATGTTGAATAACAAACCATCCTGCACAAAATCTCCGGAATACGCCCCTCCGGATGGTTCCACCAGGTTTAAGGACACAGGCTCTTCATGATAGCAAAATGACACATCCTCAGATATTGTAAGTTCGGGCAAGGATTGAACGGTTGCGGTAAAGGTGCAACTGTTCAAACACTCCCCATCTGCTTCCTGATAGAAATATTCGAGGGTATACACGCCGGGTGAGGCAAGGGAAGGATCAAAGTAATAATCTCCGTCTTGCATGGAAACCCCTTCTCCGGTGAGGTTCCCGCCGGCAGGAGAAAAACCGAGCAACACCGGGGCGGCATCTTCACAAACGACAATGTCTTCATGGCAACTCACCTCAGGCAGCGATAATACTTCAATATTAAAATTGCTTTTTACTTCACAAACGCCATCGGTGTATGTGTAGGTTATAATATGTGTACCCAATCCGGCCACCAAAGGATTGAAGTAGTATGATCCGTCTATAACTGAAATACCCGGGCCGGTATAGATGCCACCGCCAGGGCTCTCACCTGACAAAGGCCGCAATCCGGCATTGAGACAAAAAACCTGATCAGAAGGAGCAGATACCAAGGGGGGATCCTGCACCTCCACAGTGAAAAAGCATGAGGATACACAACCGTTGTCATCTGTGTACACATATTCCACTTCGTGAACTCCCAAACCGGCCTGTGCAGCGTTAAATACATCACTTGTAACAAATTCCCCTGAAAACAAACCTCCTTCCAAAGAAACAGAAGAAAGAAGAGGATAATCACTGACATTCAGACAAGCAGATACATCTTCACAAAGCAGGTCGGGCAATGGACGAACACGAAAAGTGACCAGAGCAGATGATTCGCATCCGTCGTTATTTACATTTACATACCAGGAATCACCGTCATTAATAACCGGTATATTATTCTCTATCAACTCGGTAAGATCTTCATCTGCATACCATTGATAGGTAGTTTGAACCCCTCCGGTAAATATCTGATCATTAAAATCATTCAGATCAACATCAAATGCCTGTATATTTCCATCAGTTTCATCGCAAATATCTAACTGCAGTGGTTGCAAGGTGAGGTTACCGGTCTGGAAGGTCAGGGTTGCCATGGAACTGCACCCGGTATCCTCATCTTCAACCAGCACCAGGATCTGATCATCATTGCTGATCATTGTATTGACAGGATCATTGACGGGTGTGTTATCTTCAAAAAAATACTGGAAGGAAACACCTTCTTCATGGGTGATCAACCCCTCAAAACCGGTCAGATCTGTCATGACACTGCCGGTTTCCTGCTCATCGCACAAACTTAGCGCAAGATCCTGCACCCCGGGAAGCGGGTTTACAGTTATTGAAAATGTGCATGTTGCTGAGCAGTTCGTTTCAGGATTGGTTTTCTCTGCAACGATTACATATTCCCCCACGTTTTCAGGATCAAAAGAATTGATCTGCTCATTGTTCAGAGAAAAAACAGTTTTAAAACCACTTTCACCAAAAATTGCTTCCATATCAATGGATGGTTCTCCCTGACAAATCAGGTAATCGTTACAGAAGGAGGTGTCTGGCAATTCGTTTACTGTGATGGTAAAGGTGCAGGTCTTGCTGCATCCTGTGAGATCATCTGTAACTTCATAAACGATGGTATGCTGCCCCGCCCCTGCTGTTTCCGGATCAAAAAGATAAGAATCTGTTGCCGTGGTAATGCCCGTTCCTGTGAATGTACCGCCCGAAGGTGAATGAGTAAGATCAGCAAGATCAATTTCACCGGCATTCAAACACAAAGTAAGATCTGCCGGACAGGTAAGATCGGGCAGATCCTGCACAATTATTTCAAAAGCACATACCGACACACAACCAAAGTCATTTTCATAGGAATAATTAATGGTCCAGGCACCAGTTCCGGCAGATGAGGCATCGAACCAGGGGTCTCCGTTTTGCTCCATTACTCCTGTGCCTGTAAATGTACCCCCTGCCGGATCAACAATACCGGGCAGAAACAAAACAGAATCGGTGCATAGGTAAACAGGCTGTTCTGGACATTCAGGTTGGATAACAGGGTTCACCTCTACGGTAAAAGTACAGGTGGTTTCACAATTGTTCTCATCTTCCAGAACATAAGTGATTTCATGTAAACCCACACCTGCCTCTGAAGGATCGAAGAGCGTATCTGATGTAACACCGGTACCGGAAAAAACACCACCTCCAACAGTAACCTGCTCGAACAGGTTAAAGACAGGAGTGTTTTCGCAAACTTCGGCAGGTGTGCAAACCACCTCTGTCAGGGGGGTCACGGTAATGACAAAACCACAACAGTCGACACTGCCCGTGAGCGGATCAGTGTATTCGTACCTCACCGAATCGATACCTGCCCCTGCCTGTTGCGGATCAAAAATGAAAGTACCATCGGCATCCTGCTCAACATGATCACCCATATAAATGCCCCCTTCGGGAGTTGAGATTAAATTGTCGAGGACAAAGGGTCCACTGTTGATGCATATCTCCTGATCGCCGGGACAGTAAACCTGAGGTTGATCTCTTACGGTAACAATGAAGGTACAAAGGTCGCTGCACCCATTTTCTTCGTAAGTATAGGTAATTTCATGGGAACCTGTGCCGGCATCTTCCGGATTGAAATACCAGGCATTTTCACTTTCATTCCAGTAAACACCTGCACCCTCATATTCCCCACCTTCGGGTTGTCCCTGCCCCAGTGCATGCACTCCCGAGGCAATGCAGAAATATACGGTGTCGCCTACACATACAGCGGGCGTAACATCGGTTATCTCAAGTTCAATTTCGCAAGATGCCTCACAACCATCATCATCGGTATAGGTGTAGGAAATGGTGGTAATTCCGGCATCAAATCCTGCCGGATCAAAATAACCGTCTGTAACACCACCGCCGGTAAAAACCCCACCAGCAGGAGAAACGATCTCTGTGGTATCAAGCAACACAGGATCGCTGTTGACACAAACCGGATAAGGATCGGTACTGCACACAATTTCAGGTTGTGGTTTTACCTGAAAGGTGATGGGTGACCGGGTCTGGCACTGGTCCCATTGAACATCAAGATAATAAATATCATTATGGTTAATCGTTTCAATGTTATTTTCAATCAAACTGCTGTAACCATCATCATCAAACCACTCAAAACTATAATCCTGACTCCCGGAAATCAGATCATTATGAAAACCGGTAAGGTCAACATTGTAGATCTCCCGGGAACCGTCAACAGACTCGTCGCAAAAAACCAGTGAATCCTTGTCCAGGGTCAATGCTGAATCCACAGAAAAATGGATAAAGGAGCTGTTGCTGCAATGTTCATTTTCAACCTTTACAAACACCGTATCGCCATCATTGGCTTCATAATTATTTGGATCGGGAAGAAGTGTCTCCAAATTTGCATCAGCATAAAACGCTATGGTGGTTCCTGATTGTGAATTGATTTCATTTCCCAGGGAATCCAGATCCACCAAACGGGTGCCTGAGGGGTTACAAAATTCAGGATAGAGGGTATCAGCAACCGGCAGTTGACGGACGAGAATATCAAATTCGCAACTGGCCCTGCATCCATCTTCGTTTGCATAAGTATACGTGAGATTATAGTTTCCGCTGCCTTGTTCCTGTGGATCGAATACTGTTAGCTGACTGCCACCTGTGCTGAAAGAACCTGATGGGTCTGCTTGGTGGTATTCCTCAAACAAATCAACAGGTTCTGCATCCAGGCAGATATCCATATCATCAAAAACAGTGCAATCCAAAACCGGTAACGGATTGACCAGAAAAGTAACCTCCGACACCAATTCACAGGCACCCACCCGAACCAGGGCATAATAGGTAGCTCCGTTGACAAGCGTGAAAGATCCAGTTACCGGATTTGTAAGACCTGCATCGGCATACCAGTCGATCGTAAAAGAACCTCCAATACTGAAAACTTCGTTATTAAAGGTGCTGAGGTTTGTATTGGGAACCTCCAGGGAATCATCACCCGATTCATCGCATAACTCAATGAGGATATCGCTATCGATATCCGGAGATTCTACTTTAAAAATGATTCTTGACCTGCTGGCACATCCGGTTTCAGGATAAGAAACTTGTACCCAAAAATCATCATTGTGTCCTACATCTAAACTCTGTGGATCAGAAACGGGATTCTCAAACTGGTTGTCTGTAAAAAAAGTAAACGCAACACCTTCCTCCTCACTTATCTGATCCTGATAGTCTGTAAGGTTTACATTTACATAACCTATCCCCTCTGCGTCGCACAAATCAACCGTGAGCGTATTTTCCAGAACAACAGGTAACGGGTTTACAGTAATGGTCAGTTCGCAAAAACGCTCACATGTGGTTACCGTATCGGAAAAGGTGTAAAGAATATCAAATGTTCCGGCGGTGTTGGGAGTAAAACTAATGATTTCGTTGCCATCATAGGTAAAGACGCCATCAGAAGATGCAATCTCAGGAAAAGCCTGATCGAGAGAGAATGCTGGTTGTCCTTTGCAAACTTCGTAATGGGTGGTTCCTTCGCAGACTGCCTCCGGAACGTCATGTACAGTTATCTGAAAAGTACAGGAAGCACTGCAATTGGTCGTGGCATCGGTATACTCGTAAAAGACAGAAAAGGTACCGGCCTGCCCGGGATCAAAGATGTAGTCATCCCCATTTGCTGAAACCTGTTCGCCTGAAAAAATACCGCCTGCCGGAGAAATGGCAAGGTTGTTCAATACGATGGGTGCAGCGCCCACACATGCATTGATATCCTCAGGGCAGGAAGGCGCAGGCATCGCAGATACTTCAATTGTGAAAGTACACTGGTTTGTGCATCCGTTTTCCTGTATTTCGAGTGTAATCGTATGAATTCCAGGTCCGGCCAGGGAAGGATCGAACCAATATTCTCCGTCCGTCACTACAACACCATCACCATCACCTTCAAAAGAAAAATCAAGGGCAGTGGAAGGGTCTAACAGAACGGGATCATGATCCTGACAAAATGCCATATTCGCGGGGCAATCGACCTGGGGAAGTTCCACAACCTCAATTTCCAGGTTACAACTGTTTTGGCAACCTGTTTCCTCATTTGTGTATGTATAGGTAATCATATGTGTTCCTGCCCCTGCGGCAGCAGGATCAAAGGAATTTCCGGAAACCCCTGTTCCGGAAAAATCACCCCCCGGTTCAGAAACCAGTGTGTTCAGATCAAGTGGGCCGGCATCTTCACAAAGTGTTTCCGTAAAGCAGTTTATATCTGGCAAGGGAAGGATGGAAAAAGAAAGGGCAGCTACTTCTACACATGCGCCCAAAGAAAATTCAGCGTAAAATGTGTCACTGTTTGTTGCCTCATCCACCATGCCTGAAGGTATCCCGTTGCTGAGCCCTTCATCAGAATACCAGGAAATATCAGGATCGGCATCATCGCCGGTGCTGACAATCATATCTTCCAGGTGATCATTCAGATCCACCTGAAATGCAGATAAGGAACCATCCCCTGATTCGTCGCATAAAACCACTTCCACATCCGTCACTTCCAAAAAAGACACAGCTGCCGAAATGACGGCAACAGCGCTGCATTGCTGACCATCGGTAACCTCCACGTAAAACGTATCGCCATTGGAAACAGGAACTGCACCGGCATCATTGATCGCTATTTGCAGATCCTGATCGGAAAAATAGCTGTAGTTGATCCCCTGACCGCCATTGATCTGGTCTTCCAGCAAGGTGAGGTCTGCAAGGGGTGGAGAACCATCCTCGCTGCATAAATCCAGTGACGGGTCGTTGGCATCCGGCAGTGGCAAAACAGTAATGGAAAAATCGCATGTGGCACTGCAACCCGTTTCAGGGTCGGTATATAAATACTGAAACGAAAAAACTCCGGGATCAGCAGGTATAAAATCTGTTATTTCTTCACCATCAAGAAAAAAAACACCCTCCTGCGGCAGTTGATCATAAAATTCCGCCAGATGAACCGGTTCACTTCCCTGGCAAACAGAGGCATCCGGATCGCTACAGTCCAACTCCGGTAATTCATTGATGGTTACCGTTTGGGATATTAAACCTTTGCATCCGGTTTCCGGATCGGTGTAAAGATATTCAATGATATGTTCTCCCAATCCCAGATCCTCAGGGGCAAATTCGGAAGAGGGTGAGGTTTCATTGTTGATATAAAAATTACCACCCTCCGGGGAAACAAGGCTATTGTCAAGTGCAACAGGCGCAGCATCGATGCATAAAGGACCGACCGGATCAAAGGACATGTTTTCAATGCCCGAGACCAGGGATGTTACGGTTGGATGAAAAGATTTATCTCCCGGGCGGCAGAAAACAACAGAAAGGGGTTGAGAAGGATCATCAATGCAAATAGTCAAACTATTGTCATCATTGATGGTCATAATTTCAGTACAATCAATAAAGTAAAACAGGGTTACGGAGTCAGGAAATGAGATGTTGACGGCCAAAGCATCTTCATGTAACTCAATGATCAGTTCAAAACATCTATGGTCTTCTTCACTGCTGCAGCATACTTCACCAGTTTCAATCGCATCCGGTGCCGTCCATGTTGATTCTGCTGAAGAACGAAGATCAACCGAAAAACTTACGGCGCAATTGGGATCATTAAAAGTTTCCGCATGTAAGGAAAAGGCTGAAAAAAAGAAAAAGAAGGGGAACAACAACAGGTAAACATGCATTTTTTTCAAGGCATTACCGGATGAAAAACCATCCCCCCTGAAATCAGTGTTTTCAAACCTTTCTGAAAGAAAGAAGTTGAATAAACCAAGAGAAGGATATTTCTTTTGTACTCCCCCTGCCAAACAAACAGAAAATATATGGTGAAACAGAATAGTGAACCCACTCCGAAAACTCGTTTTCGGAAAAACTGTCTTCGCCAGGTTTACGGTTCGTGAAAATATTATGTTTTTATTTATCTGAATGTCAGGCATTAATATTCGTGTCAATTCGTGTAATATGTGGATAATAAACTTTTTATAGTGGACTCAAAAATCAATCAGAAGCAGGCCGTTGGTTAAACTCGTAAATGAGCGATATCTCATGCGCCCCTCCGGTATTGTTGATTAACCGGCTGATGGTATAATCATAGCTGTACCCGATTCTTAAATACCGGGTGCGCAGGCCACCCATAAAAACCAGCGCTTCGCTGTTGAATATTCCCTGCATCTGATGATTGAAAAAAGGCAATCCACGGTAAAGCAAACCGGCAAACACAGGCGTCTTCGACCAGTATGCTCCTATATCAAGTTGATTAAATTTTCCTTGTTTCTTAAACATAAAGTTAAACGATAAACTTTCGTCGGGTTTCCCTTCCAGCGAGCTGCCATAATGGTATCGATATCCTCCAAAAACAGCCACCCGCAAAGGGATTATATCTACCTGCGAACCAATGAGTGACTGGTTGGGCATCATGAGATGATCAAGAGATAAACCACCCCACATCTCGTCGGAATATACCATCACCGAGGAGGCTGCATCAAAATAGCTGGTGCGCTCGGTGGGATTCACCGCCTGGGTGGAAGGCGATACCGACCCATCGATGGAGAGTTGATCTTCAAAGATCAGACGAAAAAAATCGAGATTTCTTTGCTCATAAAGCAATTGCACCCCGGGGCGGATGGTCCACTGCGAATTGATTTTAAAATTATAGGAGTACAAGAAACTACCGCTGGTGGTGGCCAGGTTTCCGCTACCTGCCTGGTCGCTGTAAAAAAGAAACCCTACCCCACTGTTATAATCCCGAAAATAATGATCAAAAGATACAGAGTAGGCAACAAAAGTACCGGGCATCTGCGGCCATTGGTTTCGGTAATTCATGGCCACACGACTTCCGTTGGTGCTGCCGGCAAAGGAGGGCGACAAATACAAAGGTGCTGCATAAAACTGTGAAAATTGCATTTCCTGTCCTGTAGCCTTTTGAGGTAGAGAAACATGTAGCGAAAACAAGAGCAGCACAATGGCAAAAAAATATATTTTTGACTTCAAATTATTTACTTTTGATGGAACGATGAGCATATTCCATTTTCAGGAATACCCACCAGACTTCTATTTTTCTCCTGTGTGCTTTGATTTTTTGGGCAGCGTAAAATTACAAAAAACTATCTGTTTTTCATCCACTATAATGTTATTTTATAACATGAATCTGTTTTGGATTAAGCAAGGGATTGAGCAGTGAGGGTGAGGGTGAGGGACAGGTTGAGGTTGAGGGTGAGGTTGAGGGTGAGGTTGAGGGTGAGGTTAAGGATGCTGGTCGGTGGTGGACATAGTATGATCATGCACAAAAGTTGAAAAAAACTCACCTTGATTGGAAAAGGGTTTTTATCTTTATACTCAATTTTTAATTTTGATTTTTTTTAAAACAACCTCTCTGCGGATATGGAAAAAATACCCTGTTATTTCAAAGCGATCAACAGATTGGGTTTTGTGGTAAAACCCCAAAAACCTTTTTTTGACTGGTTGAAGTATTTATATCCTGAAGTGGATTTTCCATCTCCCATAAAAGATTACAACTTTTACCTCATCCGTGAAATGGACTCCAACGAAGAGGCAATGGAGTGGTTAGAAGATCATTTTGATCAGATTTTCTACAATGAATTGCTGGATTGGAATACCAATGAAAGCACATGGCCTAAAAACCGCACATGGAAGGTTTTTAAAGAATGGTTTGATGTGGATATCTGCTCCATGATCATGGATATGGAAGATGATGAAATTGAGAAAGAATAAAAAATCCACTCTAAAAAGTATATTGTCCACAAATTACACGAATGGACACTAATTAAAATGACTGATATTCAGATAAATAAAAACTATCGAAAAAGGGTGACATCTCCGGTTTTTTTGATCTCTTTTCCGGTTTCGCAAACAGCGGTGGCTTTATACACGTATACGCCCATGGGCGATAATTTCCCCCGGTAATATCCATCCCATCCAACCATAATATCGTCACTTACGAAAAGAATTTCACCCCACCGATTGAAGATCTCCAGTTTGTATTCCGATACACCGGTAAAAACAGGATGGAATACATGATTAGACGGATCATTGATGCTGTAACCTCCACCATTGCCACCCGAAGTATTGGGGGTAAATGCATTGGGAAAGATCATATCACAAGGCAAAGCACCCACCGTAACAATACCCTCTTTTATGATCTCATCAAAACACTGCGGATCGGTATCTGTGCCCACCTCCAGACGAATATCGTAAACACCTTCCTGCATATACGTATGCACGGGTTCAAATTCATCCGAAGTATTTCCATCGCCAAAATCCCAAAGGTAAGTGCTTCCAAGGCTGGAAAGATTGATCAATTGTGCATCATCACGGGGTATTTCAAGGTGAAAGTTTTGAAGGGTAAAATCCGCAATGGGAGGTTCGAACACAGTTATCCTCTGGGTGCCGGTTTCTGAACCACCCTCACCGGATACTTTTAACTTCACCTCATATATACCGGGTTCTTCAAATACATGAACAGGATTCTCCTCCTCTGAAACTGTTCCATCGTCAAAATCCCACTCAAAACTGGTTCCATACTGACTATCATTGGTAAACTGTACTTCAAAGGGAGGGCACCCCTGTGCTGAGGGTTCAAAGCCCACAACAGGATTGGGGGCATTGATGGTGACTTTCTGGCTGATGGTATCCTCACATTGATCACCAGTAACCCTTAAGTGGATCTCGAACTCACGCGTGGCAAACGTATCGTAATTCCATTCATAAGTGTACTCAAAGGGAGTGGCATCCTTTGTTTCGAAGGTTTGTCCGTCGCCCATATCCCATGAATAATCCCAGGGACCAGGACTGGAGTAATTGGTAACATAAACAGTTTTGTCGGGAAATATCTGAAAATGTGGAGAAGCATCAAAATCGGCCACCGGTTGTTCAAAAACTGTAACATCTTTCGTGGTATAATCTTCACATCCATAGGTTGAAATAGCTTTTAACCCCACTTCAAAATCGGTGCTTTTCAATGTTGAATTATAAAACGTATGTTCGCCGTCGATGCTTGAGGAAGTATTTTCTTCATCAAAATACCATACATATTTGGTGGCCAGTTCAGAAACATTCACAAAGGAAAGATGCAGAGGCGCACAACCCTCATAAATACCTGATTCGGAATAAAAAGCTGCTTTCACCTGGGGAAAAGAGATCACCTCTTTCTCACTGGTTCTGGTGCAACCCCACGAATTGCTACCTGTGAGAGAAACCAAAAATGTATCAGGAACAGCAATATAATTTTCAAACGTATGATAAAACTGCTCGCTACTGCTACTACTGCTGGCATTGCCAAAGTCCCATTCATATGCTGCCACACCTTCTGATTGATTCTCGAAACCCACCACCAATGGAGAGCACCCCTGGGTAACATCTACCTGGAAACTCACCCTGGGAGCAGGAAATACCTCAATGGTATCTGTAGCAACGGATGTACATCCGTAAACGGAAGAGACATTGAGTACAACCGGATATTTCCGGGTTTCATGATGGGAACTGTTGAAAAATGTATTGGCAGGATGCGGTTTATTGGAGGTATTGCCATCGCTGAAATCCCAGTTAAACATGGAGGCTCCGAGACTAAGATTTTCAAAATCGACCTGCAGCGGATGACAACCTTGCTGCACAACATCAAAATCAGCGATAATGTCGGGATATACCGTTACGGCATTGCTATGCGAACTGCTGCAACCATATGCATTGGTAACTGTGAGGGAACTGGTAAAAACGCCGGTTTCCTCATCATAGGGCTGATGATATACATGGATAACATCACCCTGCTGGTTGCTGGTCTCATTTTCTTCAAAAAACCATTCATAATCCAGGTTCTCTCCTTCCGTCAGGTCTGCAAACTCAGCAAGGTGAGGCGAACAACCTGCTATATCCAGAACCTCATAGTTGGCATGTGGAACAGGATGAACCACAATTTCCTGCGTAATGGAATCAATACATCCGTATGACGACCGGGCAATGAGTTTCAGGTCATAAGACCTGTTTTCGTAATGATCAAAATTATTGAAACGATGAACATGTTCTTCCTCATCAATGGTGGAAGAACCATTGCCATAAAACCACTGATAGGGTTGTGAGGAAGAGGCACCTGTGGAGTTGTTGCTGATGTTCACATCCAAAGGATGACATCCCTGCGACTGATCCAGCGAGAAATCAGCTTTGATATCGGGAAAAACAACAATTTGGGTAGAGGCTGAATCCTTACAACCCCAGGTATTGCTAAGAGTCAGGGCAACATTGATGCTGTCGGCAAATTCTCCCGGGTTTTCATAGATAAACCCGGCATTGCCAGCTCCGGTCTGCTCTGTATGATTTTCGTCAAACTGCCATTGATAGAGTTCTGATCCGGTACCCGAACTTTGATCACTGAAACTCACCTCCAGTGGCGAGCAACCCTGAATGTCGGAAACAGCAAAATCAGCATCGGGTTTGGGAAATACTTCAATGTTTTTCACAACCGAATCCATACATCCGTAAACAGATGAAACAGTAAGCTGCACAGCATAATCCTCTGTACCATCATGCGAATTGTTGATAAAGGTATTTTGGGGGTCAGCGGCGCTGGAAAAGTTTCCATTGTCAAAAAACCAACTGTTGTTTTCTGCACCCGAGCTGGTATTGGTGAAAGCAACATTCAACGGATGACATCCCTGAAAGGTGGAAGCCGTATAATCGGCATCAATATCAGGATAAACGGTTACCAGTTTATGGATGGTATCGGCACATCCAAATGCATTTTCCACCCTGAGTGAGGTATAAAAACTTCCAACGCCCGCATCATAGGGTTGGGTAAATGTATAACTGACATCCCCCTCCTGTGCGCTTGTTTGACCTTCTTCGAAAAACCATTCATATGACAAATTGTTCCCCTGTGACAGATCCTGAAATTCTGCAGGATGAGGTGAACAACCCTCGGATTCATCAACAAGATAATCTGCCGCAGGTACCGGGTAAACCGTTACCTCTTTGGATATGGTATCGGCACATCCATATAGTGATTTGGCAATCAATTCAATATTGTAATTCAGCAGATCTGTTTTGCTGAAATTGTTGAAAATATGGGTGTGCTGCAGATCATTTTGGGTTGATGATCCATTGCCATAGTGCCACTGAAAAGGCATTGCATGGGTTGCGCCCTCTGATAAATTGGTAAATTCCACCTGTAGTGGATGACATCCGCTCACCATATCCATAGAAAAATCTGCTTTGATGTTGGGAAAAACGGCGATCTGGCGTACCACTGTATCGCTGCATCCGAAACTATTGGTCAGATACAGTGTTATTTCCGGATTCTCAACAGTTTCAGAATCATTTTCAAATGTATATACCATACCGGGCTCGGTGCTGGTGGTGTCAGCAACGCTCCCCATCATCCAGTGATAAGTACTGTTGTTCAATGTAATACTCTGATCTGTCATAGAAACCTCAAAAGGAGAGCATCCCTGTGGTTGTGGAATATTAAAATCTGCTGCAGGTTTGGGGAAAACCTCAAAGGTAATGAGCGTATCGTGCCGGCAACCCCATGGCGATTCTACAAACAATTGTGCTGTGATTTCGCGGGATTGGGTAAAACTCTCGTTCAAAAATACTTTTCGGGGATCTTCTTCATAAGATACACTTCCATCGCTAAACTCCCACTGGTATGCATAAGCATTTACGGCATCATGTGAGAATTGGATCTGCATGGGATGACAACTGCTCGTTACGGGATCGATCACTGATTTCACCTCGGGGTAGATCAGTATTTCCTTAGTTAACTCGCGCTGACATCCATGATCGTTCATCACGGTTTGAGTGATGGTGTATGTGACCGGTTCATCGGAAGTATTGCGGAATTCGTATTCAAGGACATCATCATTGCTTTCAAATACATCCTCAGTATTGTCTGCGGTATTGGTGATTTTCCACTGAGTTGTTTTGGAACCTATGCTTTGGTTTTCAATTTCCAGGTGCGCCACTCCAAAGGGGCTGCACAGGGCATCTCCGGGAAATGCAAAACCTGCCTTCAGATAGGGTGCGATGGTAATGGGGATGATTCTGATTTCTTCGCAACCAAATTCGGATATGGAGGTGAGTTGCACATGAAATATTTTCTCATGATCAGGGTCGGTATGTTCGAAAATGATATCCTGCGGATTTTCCTGTGAAGAGGAACCTGCGTCATCAAAATCCCATTGCCATGTTGCGGATCCCTGCGACATGTTCTGGAAACTAACTGTGCCCGGATTGCATAGTTCTGTGGCAGAAGGTTCAAAATCAGCCTCGAGATACGGGAACACCGTTACCTCACGAAACATGGTATCAACACACCCAAATTGATTTTCCACAGCAAGCATCACCTCATAGGTCTGAGGTACAGAAGTAAGATTCGTGAAAGTATACTCAGGCAAAGTATCTGTTGAAGTATCGCCATTGCCAAAATCCCAGTAAAAAGCACCTGCCCCCACACTGGTATTGGTGAGAGATAAAGGATAAGGGTTGCAATGCTGCGGAGGATCGACTTCGAATCCGGATCTGATGAAGGGGTTTACGCGAACATAAACCGTATCCCATGCATCGCAGGCCTGATCGGTACCAAATGTGGAACTTGCCCTTAAAACAACAGGATAAATGATGGGTTCGCTGGTATTATTTTCAAAGGTATGAACAGGTTTTTCAGCATTGGATGTATTGCCGTCGCCAAAATCCCACAGATAGTCAGAAGCCCTGCTTGATGCATGATCAAAGGTGAGATCAAAAGGAGCGCAACCTGTGATCAGCGAATCAGTGAAAACCAATTCCTCATGCTGCGTTTCATCCATGACAATGCGGGTGGAAACTTCGGGTAAAACGGTTATTTGTGTTTCAAGCGTATCAAAACAAACCAGGGATCTTCCCACAAGTTTCAGATCATATATCTGAGGCACATCCTCGTCATGTTCGTATA
>CAYMLS010000010.1:26442-32138 GCA_964390665.1 uncultured Bacteroidales bacterium
TTGCCACCGGATTGGGAATGGTAGGATCATCCAGGAAATCGGGTGGCGACCACTGATGGTTGATCCCATCGGAGGCGACCAGTTGAAATTCATCGCCATGACAACCGAACAGGGTATGCGGACCTTCCACACTGCCAATACCTGCTCCCACCTGTATCTCATTAAAATTGGAGAAATATCCGTACATGGTTCCGGTTGTTCTGCCACCATTGATAATACCCAGGTGAAAAACATCTTTTGTATTTTCCAGAAAACTGGCATCGCCAACCGGAATGGTAGCCTGATCGAATTCAAATTCGGCAGCCAACCAACTGTTGGTTCCGGGAACGGCAACAAAATCCTCGGCCGCGATAACGGTATTCGGCCCATCGCCATTCATGATAAAACCATCTTCTGCTCCTGCCCTCACAAGGATATTCATAAAGAAGCTCTCGCCTTTGGAACGGGTAAATGACACCTTGAAAGAACCCGTACAAACGTTAATAGGGGGTAATACAGCACCACCCATTTCGCAACCAAATCCTGCCACATGATAAACGTAAGCAGGTTCCGAGGTTTTGATGTGATAGTTTTGATGTGTCATCTCATAGCGCCTGGTCTCTCCGGTATTGATAACATCTGTAACAACCTGATCGATCTCAATTTCGGTACCATCCTGGGTTCCTACAACATAAAAGAACTCGGGAATGGTCAATCGCCCTTTCATGGCAATATATTCAGTACCGATTATACTAACCGGTATCAGTTGGTCGCCAATAAGATCACGACATCCTCCATGTGGGTTTGCCCCAACAGAATCGTCACTGGTAGTAACAGCAATGGGTTTGTTGGATTCTATACGTGTTCCTCCTAAATGGTTTTCTGCCAATTGTCCATCACCTTCATAATCCCAGGGAGCGATGGCAATGCTTTGGCCCGTATGGAGGGTTACCGTAAAAGGCTCCGTACTGTTATATGGAAAGACAGGTTTGGTGGGGGAAACCGTAACGGTTGTGTTGTCCTCGGTTGCCACAATATATATGGCAGAATAGGGTTGACCATTTTTATAGTTACCATTTCGATAATAATTCTGAAAAGGAACAATGAATTTTTCCCCAAGTGCATTCGCACCTTTCAGGGAAAAAATATCTGGATTAAAGTACGTTCCAACTTCAAAGTAAGCAGTAGTAAGGTTGGTGGCGGTGATTCTGATACCACGGTTGTAAATGGAATGAGGGTCAAATTCATTGTAGGGATTCTGAATCCACATTTCTTCTATTATATCAGTCACTTCAATGCTTACTGCTTCATTAGCAGCAACATTCAACACAATAGGTTCAAAGTACTCTTCATTGGGACCGGGATCAGGATTGGCACTTGCCGGCATGTATATTTTAATGGTGTTATCCTTATCCATGTTCGCAAAACGGAAAAAAAACTTACGTCCGTGGTTATTATGACTTTCGGGATAACCAGGATGCGCATCCCATCCATGCTTCTTTGAGACCTTTGGTACCGCGAACCAAAACTCCGTATCTGTCTGCGCTATGCTTTGCAAAGCAAACAAAGAAAGAAAAAGGGATAATATGAATATTCTGATTCGCATATATAAATTACTTAATTTTAAAATTCTTCCAACTTATCTTGCTACCTGATCAATGTTACATCGCCCGATTTCTCCATCAGCCTGCCTGTTGAACAGCGTGCCTTTACCTTGTACACATACACACCCATGGGTGCCAGTTTATCGCGCACATAACCATCCCAACCTATATCCGGATCTGATGACTGGAAAATGAACTCACCCCAGCGGGTGAATATTTCCAGTTCATATTCATCAATGCCCTGATAAACCGGGTGAAATACTTTGTTGTCAATGTTGTTCAAATCATAAACACCTCCATTGGATCCGCTTGTGGAAGGTTTGAATGCATTGGGAAAAACCATCTGACAGGTTTCTTCAACCCTCAATCCATTTTTCAGTTCCATAACATCCTGGCATTGGGGTTCTGTATCGGTGTATACGGTCAGGGAAATATCGTACACCCCTTTTTCTGTGTAAAAATGCTCAGGTTCAAAATCATACGAGGAGTTTCCATCGCCAAATTCCCAAAAATAAAATGCACCCAACTCCGATTTGTTGATCACCTGCAAAGGCTCCAGTGGCATATGTATGAGTTTATTAACCAATTCAAACTGCGCCACAGGATTTTCATATACTTCTACATTGTAGATGAGCGAATCCGTTCCACCATCGCCTCTGGCAATGAGTTTGAGTTGATATATGCCTGCTTCATGATAAATATGCTGCGGACTTTCTTCATAGGAGATGGCGCCATCGCCAAATTCCCAGCGGTAATGATCACTATGCAGTGACTCGTTTTGAAGATTTACCACAAGGGGCGCACACCCCTGCAGGGTTCCATCGTATTCGGCCTCGGGTACCGGAGATGTTATGACAACTTGCTTTTGTATCGTATCGGCACAATATTCATTCACCGCATTTAAAGTGACGGTATACTCTTTGGTTTCAAGATCACCTTCATCCCAGATGTAAGTATGCTCAAAAACCGGGTTGGTCTCTTCTGAAGTATTTCCATCTCCAAAATCCCAACTATAATACCACTCCCCGTTACCGGTAAGATTTTCTATCGCTACGGTTGTATTGGGATAGGGTTGTTTTTGGGGTTGGGCAGAAAATCTTGCATCTGGTGTGGGATAAACAGTGATCTGAGTGGAAGAGGTATCGGTACATCCGAAGATAGAAGACACTTCCAGCAAAACATCATACGTAATAATTTCGTTACCCGGATTTTCAAAAAGATGAAATGGATTTCCACTGGTAGATTCACCTCCATCACCAAAATCCCAGAAACTGGTGTGTCCGAGATGCGATTGATTCAAAAACCTCACACCAAATGGGGAACAATCGGCATAAACATCATCTTTTGCTACAAAATCTGCTTCCACATTGGGGTATACGATGATATTCTCAAAAGATTCACTGGCACAACCAAAATCATTCCAGGCAGTAAGCAATACATGATAATTCATCACGTAATCATTTTGATTGTCCCAGGTATAAGAAATCTGAGCGTTCTCTTCTTCAGAAACCACCCCGTCGCCATAATCCCATTGGTAAGAGATGGCTTGTTCGCTGGTGTTGAATATTTGGGTGGTAAAAGGCGCACAACCTTGTGTTTCGCTGACAACAAATTGTGTGTTCGGACCTGGCCATATGCGAATGGTGTCTGTATATTCAGCAGTGCATCCAAACTCTGAAACAGCAGTAAGGGAAACCGTTTGAACAGCGATCTCATCATGCGAGTAGTTATAAAAAGTATGGATCGGTTCTTCACTTTGCACATTGAATCCATAACCGAATTTCCAGTCGAATTGTGAGGCACCGGCAGACATATTATCAAATTGTACCCTCAAAGGATTGCATCCTTCATGATTGTCCATGGCAAAATCTGCCTCTACTTCCGGATAAATAATAGCGTTTTGTTGAAAAGAATGTGTACAACCATTTTCACCAACAACATCAAGGGTTATGGGATAAGTGCCCATACCTTCATTTACAGACTGGGTGTAAAAATGGGTAAAGGAATCACCTGAAAAGTCTGAAGTTTCACTTCCATCGCCATGATCCCATAGATATTCCACCGCACCTTGCGAATGGTTTTCAATGATCAGGTCATGGGGTGCACAACCCGGATTGTTGGGCAAAACAAAATCAGCTTTCGGACTTGCTTTTACCAATATGTCCATCTCATACACATCAAAACAAACATCGGCATACATGGCAGTGAGTTGCACAGTATATACAGTATCTCTGGTATGACTGTAATTGCGAAATACATGGCTGTGTTTCAGATCGGTATCTTCAGATCCATTTCCATCACCATAATCCCATGAATAATATATAAAATCTTTGTCACCCAGGGTATTGTTCGTGAACTCAACGGTCAATGGATGGCATCCCTCCTGATTATCTGCAGAAAACAGAGCGGTAAGGTCGGGATAAACATTGATCTGCTGCACAAAGGAATCAGTACATCCCTGATCATTTTCTGCCATTAACTCCACCTGGAACAGCGTTTCCACCAATTCTCCATCCACGAGAAAGGTATGAGAAGGATCTACCTCATTGCTTTGCGTTGTATCTCCAAAATTCCAGGTATAACTGGAAGCACCCTGCGAGAGATTTGAGAAATTTATATCTACAGGGGAGCATCCTCCCGGGACATCATAATCAAAATTGGCAACGGGTTGAGGATAAACCCTAACCTGATGCACTACCGTATCACCACAACCCCAGGCAGATTCAATGTACAATTTTACATCGTAGAACTGATCGGATTCAGCATCCTGATTGGTGAAGGTTTTTGCGTGTTGAAGGGATGTATTTTCAGAAGAGGTCTCATCTCCGTAATCCCAAAAATAATTCAAGGCACCGAAGGATTCATCTTCAAAAACAACTTCAAGCGGGCTGCATCCTTCGGAGATATTCATGCTAAAATCAGCCCGGACATCAGGAAAAACAACCACATCATGTGTATAAGTATGTGTGCAACCATTGGAACCCGAAACATTCAGTTGTATGGTATACTCATCCGGCAGATCGCCGGCAGGAACAGCATAGAGATGGTATAAGGTATCTGCTGAAAGATCAGACACATTTCCATCTCCAAAATCCCAGGAATACTGGTCAACGCCCTGTGACATATTCACGATCTGCATTTCTGCAGGCGGGCATGACGGGCTGTTGGGCACAGAAAAATATGGCAGGGGGCGGGCTTTTACCAAAATATCCACCTCATGGGTATCTATACAAACTCCGGCATAGTTCGCGGTAAGAACAACGGTATAAATGGTATCCTGATAGTAACTTTCGTTGTTAAAAATGTGGGTATGAACTTCTTCTTTTGTGGTAGAAGTATTTCCGTCGCCATAATCCCATTCAAAATCCATCAGCGTTTCATCGCCTGTTGAATGATTGGTAAAGGCAACAGTGAGCGGGTGACAACCTTCTGTTATATCCACATCAAAAGAAGCAGTGATGGCAGGATACACCTCTACTTCCTGCGTAAAAGAATCAGTGCACCCCTGGTTGTTGGAAACCTCCAGTTCAACCTGGTATGTAGTGGACTGGTCATCCACAAAATACTCCAGGGACGGATTGACTTCATTGCTAACCTCTCCATTGCCCATATCCCACTGAAAAGAATCGGCTCCAATGGAAGAATTGATGAAATTAACGCTGTGAGGTGAACAACCCACCGGCGCATCTACGGTGAAATCCGCCAACGGAACCGGTGACACGGTAACCTGAAAAGTATCCATATCAAGGCATCCGTAAGAAGAAGCAGCATAAAGACTCACGTCAAAGGTCTCTTCTGTTTCATGACTGAATTGGAAGAAAGTATGGGTGGGATCAGCAAGACTGGAAGATAACCCATCACCAAAATCCCAAAGGAAAACATGGGCATTCTTGCTTGAAGAGGCATTAAAATCTATTTCAAAAGGACCGCATGCCTGCAAAACACCAGGAGTTGGATCATCAGCTGCCGGGAAAGTTTCAATCATTGCACTCACAACCGGATAGACCGTTACCTCTCTTGAAAATTCAGAAGTACAGTTTTTATCATTGGTCGCCTGAAGATGCAGGGTAAAATTCAGGGGTTGATCACCCGGATTTTCCAGTTCAAAATCAA
>CAYMLS010000011.1:0-23742 GCA_964390665.1 uncultured Bacteroidales bacterium
GTGTCAAAAGAAAGGGTTGCTTCAAATTCTCCCGGGTCGGAACTGAGGAATGTAATATCCATTTCCTGGGAAGAATAGGGTGGAATCGTCATTTCTGAGGTAGAATACCCAAAACGATTGTCATCGATCTGTATATCCCATATCTCCAGATCGGCTGTTCCATTGTTAAAGACTGTCAGGGGTATTGAAAACAGAGAATCTGTTTGTGCTAAACCAAAATCCAGGATTTCTGCCGACAATTCCAAAACAGGTGAGCCTGAAACATGGATGGTTACAGGTATCTCCCATTGTGGGTTTTGAGCGTCATTGGAGTGGATCGTTATCTCTGTTTGGTATGTTCCCTGGGTTAATTTTTCAGCATTCAACAAAAGATCTATGGTGTCTTTTTGATTTTGAGCAATAGCACCATTTTGGGGTTCAACCTTCAACCACCGACTAAACGAATCGGTTTCAATGGTGTAGTTTAAAACTGGTTCTCCATGATTTTCGATAATAAATATTTTGTTCAGACTTTCACCAGCGATTAAATCTTCTTCAACCTGGTTTTCCGGGAGATGGATCACCGGAGACTCATCGGTAAAATAAGCCGTTAGCAATGTGTTGGATTCCGGCATTGTAAATTGAAATTCGGGAAGGTCTGAAACGATCGTATCGCCATTCTGCCAGCGCAGGAAATTGTAACCATCGGGGTCTTTTGCTGTAACGGATGCTTTGGCGTTATAAGGGTAAACTCCTTCCCCTGTAAGGTTTCCAATACCTTCGGGTGTGCTTTCAAGGGTCAGAGAATAGAGTTCAGGTGTTTGATCATAACCAAAGTAATCATCTATAATTGTGTCTTGAACCAATGTAAAGGATCGGTTGTTGTCTTCGTCCCATTCTGCACCTTCCATACCTTCACCAAGGGCATCGGAATAGTATTTGTATTGTTGATCTCCAATTTCTGCAGCAAAAGAGACCGTGTATATCAACATTTGCTGCTCCTTGTCTGGCAGGATTTCTAATTGATAAGAATCCGCTGAACCGGGTTCTGCCCAATCTGTAAAGGTACCGGTAACAAAAACATTGTGATTTTCGGGGTCAAAACCTTCGGTGTAGGTCATATTTACATTCAGGGTCACCATTTCAAAGTTTTCATCTTCAACCATTGTAAGTTGAATGTTCTGATCGCTTTGGTCAAGAAATATTTCGCCTTCTTGTGTAAAATACCCGGCTTTTTCCAAAAGGTAGGTGTAATTTGCTGAGGGAGTCTGGTATGTGGCGTTTCCCTGATCGTCTGTGTAAAGGGTTACAGGTTCAACGATCAATGTATCGACAAATGCATGTATATTCCAGTTTCCCGGGATGTCATAGTCAGTAAGTGTTACCCATTCTCCATTGCCAATTTTCAGAAGATTTCCCTTGCCCTCCACTTCATTAATTGTATCTCTCCCGGCGGAGAAAAATCCGCTTCCCTGGTCTTCCAGTTCAAATCCAAACCAAAGTTCCTGGCTGGTATCTATGAATACAGGCTCATCCAGAATGACTTCGTTCCATTGATCTTCCTGCGGAGTAAATTCCTGATAGGTAAGTAAACTCAGGTTGTTTTGATCTGTCCCCTGCCATACTTTAGCAATGGCCGATAGGGGCAGGTCGGCAACATAAAACATAAGTTTTTGCACCGACTTCCCTTCGTATTGTTCAATGTCAGCGGGTTCCCATCTGGATGCAGGTGTGAAAAAGCCCCCATTGGTAAGGCCTACGGCCGTGTGGTTCTCTCCACTGTCCCAATGGATCCATTCTTCATTTTCGCTTTTTTGATCAGGGAAAGGTATCGGTATTTGTGTGCCAGATTGAATTTCAGGTTTTGAAGATGCTGTATAATCAGTATTGGATTGATGCTGGTTTGCTGGTATAACCCTGGTTACTGGTACTTCTTCCAGTGGCAGTAAACTTATTTTTGCATTTTCTATGGGTGCGCCCTGCTCATCTTCAACCTGAAAGGTGATGTTGTACTGAGGCATTTCATCTTCAAGAAAGAAAAATGAAACAGTTTTTTCACCAGGATTGTGGGCAATGCCTGTGATGGGTTTGCTTGTGGGATTTCCCTCCCAGTCTAACATTCCGGGCAATGTTTCATCTGTAAAAGCGTCTTTTCCGTTATTCCCTGTCCAGGCAGCATCCATGGCATTGATATCGCCGTAAGAAGATGGTGAACTGGTAGGGTTCATCACTGCATTGGCACTCACCGGATACATTTTCTGAGGGTGTTGTGTGTTGATGATGTTTGTTTGAGAGGCTTCAAAAACATCGCTGTGCACATGATAAATCATCATACCGTTTCCGGGTATCCATTGATCAAAATGATGCTGATGCCTGTTCTCAAAGAAAAAGAACTCTCCGGGAGTGGAGCTGTTGATCCTGTAAAAACTATTGTTGTGCTCTACGGCATTATTCAGAATGATTTCGCCGGGTTCGTTTAAAACATTGACCTCTGCCCAATTGTAATAGTAAACTTTTGTAAATCCATTGTGATGTGCAGGCGTTGCGCCCCAGTTGTTCCATGCTCCACCAGCCATCATGTCCCATCTGCCTGTTCCCTGAAACTGACCATCAGTATCGTAATTGGTGTCATAATAATCGGGGGCACCTAATGCATGACCAAACTCATGGGCAATAACACCGATCCTGCTGAGGTTGCCTTGCGGGTTGTTATCGGCATTTCCGCGCAACTCAGGAGAACAGGCATAGCGGCTGATGTTTTGACCATCATACTCAACCGGTGGCCAAACTCCCCAGGCATGCGACCAGATAGTGTTGGGTCCGCCACCTGCTTCCTGTCCGTATCCTGAAAAAATCATGTAAATAGCATCTACCCATCCGTCGTTATCATTGTCGTAATCAGCGTAATTTACATAAGGATCAGCCAGTTCAATGCCTTCCGAAAACAGAGGGCGGGCATCGTCTGCATAAAACTCCATATTTTCTGATGCTGTGAAAGGACCTACCACATCAACAGTCAGATTTAATTGCCCGTAAGAATTTTCGAGGTAATAATCTTTCACACTGCCTGTTGCATTGTCAACGGTATAATTAATCTGGTTAAAAAGTGCATCAAAATCTTCCTGATCGCGGGTAAAGGGAATGTCGGGTGTTTCCATGAGGATGCACAACAGGGTTCCTTCTCCGGTTGTCGGAAATGCTTTTAAACTACTTTTTTCTCTTATTTCCCACACCGACTTTAATTGATCCAGTTGTGGTTGGCTGAAAAACAGACCTTTGGGGAGGGTGTCGAGCAACTGGGATTCTTCTGTGCTTTTGTTTGTGGAAGATGAAACCGATATGCCGGAAAATACCATGTCACCTTCTTCATTTTGAATGGCATACTGATATTCACCTTGCTTGTTTACCAAAATGGTATACCCATCGGGTGTTTCTGCCCAGTTTACTTTTTCATCACCTTTTAGTTGAATGGTAATGGTTTGTCCATTGGGCTGTTCGTAATTAATGGGATAGGGATAGGCGGGTACAGCATGAACATGATTTGCCATGGAAAACAAAAATATTGCGAAAACAAATGAAAGCAATTTGGAAGAAGAAAAGTTTATCATGTGAAGAAGATTTGCTGGGTTGAAAAAATAGAGATAACTTAATTGTTTGGTTTTTAATGGTGGATTTTGTTTTATGTTGCTGAAAATAAATGTTTTATTATCTGAAAAAGTAGGTTTGATGTTTAAAACCAACAAACAAAAATAAGATAAGTTGTCTGATTAAAATGTTAAAATACAAGGATTTGATTTTTCAATGATGCCGAAAATTTTAGTTTTCAGATCATTCATCATTTATTGATGTCAAAAAAAGATATGATTATTTTTAAACATTATACAATAGAACGACAAGACATTTTCTGATTACCCTTATAAATTGTGTTGTAAATTTCAGATGTTTTAATCGTAAAAAAGGGATGAAGCAATACCGTCAGAAAAAAATTTGCCTTTTTCGGTTATTTTAAAATGGGTCTGGGATTCAGATATATTTCCCGCGCTCATCTGCTTTGCTGTTTCACGATTTAAGTATTCTGCATATTTTTCTCCAAAGTTGTTTTTAATCTTCTGTTTCTCAATCCCCCACATTGTTCTCAGAGATGTCATTACATATTCGTTGTATTGGTCGGTTTTGGAGAGTATCTCTTTTTCAAAGGGTATCTGATTCTTTTTTAAATTGGCAATATAAGTGCAGGTGTTGGATATATTCCATTGGCGCATTCCGGGCAAAAAACTATGTGCCGAAGGGCCCAATCCCAGGTAGGGTGTCCCGTTCCAGTAATTCAGGTTGTGTTGCGAGAAATATCCGGGTTTTCCAAAATTCGATACCTCGTAATGCTCGTAACCATGATCTTTCATCATGTTGCATAAAATCTGAAAATCTTCTTTTGCTTTTTCATCTTCTACCGGTAATGCCGTGCCTCTTCTGATGAAAACATCCAGGGCTGTTTTTTTTTCAACAGTAAGACTGTAAGCAGAAATATGGGGTATGTTTAACCGGAAGGTCTTCAGAATGTTTTCCTGCCATTGCTGTTTGCTCATGGTCGGGGTTCCGTAGATCAGGTCGGTTGTAATATTCTCAAATCCCGATCGTTGCGCATTTTTAATAGCTGCTGTGGATTGAAAGGGAGAATGTGATCTGTTCATATATGCCAGATCTGCAGCATGAAAACTTTGAATACCGATACTCAAACGGTTTATTCCTGTATCTTTGAGCATCTCTGTTTTTTCAAAACTCAGATCGTCAGGATTGCATTCAAAGGTCGTTTCGCAGTTTGATTCAATATCAAAATGATCTTTGAGGGTTTGCATGACCTCACTGATCTCGCTATGGGATAGGAGAGAGGGGGTTCCACCGCCAAAATATAGTGTTTTGATCTTTTCTGAGGGGGTATTTGAATGGTTGAAAAAGTTTTTCTGGAGGGATATCTCTGTTTTCAATGCTTCAACGAAGTCTTTTTGTTGTTTTCGCGAAACGGAAAAATGAAAATTGCAATAGTGACATGCTTGTTTGCAAAAGGGTATGTGTAAATAGATTCCTGCCACGATGATAGTTTTAAAAATGTTTTGTATTCAAAGATCAGAACCAGTGATTCCGTTTTACCGCATTTACCCTGATTCCGAGGAAAAACATGCCTGAGTTTTCATCCACGGTTTGGTCAAATTCATTTCGCTCATTTCGCAAGGTGTAGCTGGCATCCAGCCATACATCGGGTCTTATCTGCCAGGAAGCAGATATGTCTGTCATCATCCAATAGCGGGGTATTCCCTGAAGAAAAATATGACCATAATCTGTCTGCCGGGTGGTATAATCTCTGAAAATATTCTGCCCGTAATTTATATCTTCTTCATCCATACCCTGTTGTGCCCAAAAAAGGTGTGCCTGGAAAAGCAAATCAGCGTTGGGGCGCCATGTTGTTTGCAGAATAAATTCTCCGAAATTTGCTCCCAAAGGATGTGCCAGTGCCTGACTATAGTGTGAGTAGGATGCGGCAGGCCTTGCCTCTGATCCGTCGGTTGCATAATGTGAATAGGCAAAGGGACGTACCCTGTTGGCTTCTAATCGCAAATCAAGGTTTTTAATGCGCATGAAATCGGCAAATTGCATGCCTGCCTGCAATCCAAACTTGTTGCGAAAAGATGCATAGTTGTCAAATTTCCTTTCATTGCGCAAACCGGTTCTTACCAATAAGCTATCGATATCGTTCCGGATATCTCCTACATGGAAATCATCAATATAAACCTGACCGTATAAAGCCATCTTCCACGGAGTGATCCATCTCCATGTGGTACCAATGGCGATCTTGTCCGGATCGCCGGTATGATGTTCTGCTGCGCGGTAAAAGATGAGCGGATTCAGGTAGTGAACATCAAAATTTCTTTTCGACAAGGTATCTGATCGACCAAAAACAACATTTTCAAAAAATCCTATTTCAAATTGCGGTGATATTTTTATGGAGAGGGTATGGGCTGCCATGTATTTTGGGTCGAACATCCGTCCACCATAAGTGCGCAGAGGGAAATCAACCAAACGGGCAAACAGGTTCTGGAAATGAAACTTTCCTGCTATGGTATTCACTTTCAGGAATAAATAGTTTTGCGAATAATCAGAAAGCAGCAGAGATCTTTTTCCTGACCCCAGAAAGTTCCGGTCTTGTCCGAACTGAACCCCAATGTTTTTTGTTGCCTGAAAAGCAATGTATGCGCGGGCAGAGAAAAAATCATACCCCCTGTCTCCGAAAGGAATGTTCCATCCCTCGCCAGGTATTGCCCCCTGCTGATCATTGATTTTTTTATTTACATAAACGGGAAAACGTGCCTGGTTATCGGTGACAAAGCTATAGAATCCTACTTTGTTATTGATCATTCCCCTCAATTCTATCCCTCTTGTATTTTGGTAGTTCCAAACATCAGATCCCTCCTCACGCCCATATTTCAGATCGATGACAGGATTGATAACCACGAAAAAGTCTTCGCTGATTTTCCGGTAAAAATCTGAAGGGGTTTCGTATAGGTTCCAGGGAAGAGAAATATCTGAAGAATCAGAGGTCTTTTTGGTCCACTCGATATTCTGTTGAATGATATTTTGTATGATGGAGTGGTCTGTTCTCGTTAGTTGACCAGATGAGCTGTCGGTTTTTTCCAGGAATTCGATCATTGCTTTTGCAGGCAGTGGTTTTATCATTTCATGAAACTGCCCGCTGCTTTCACCGTTTTTGATCTCCATACGTTGTATGAATTCGTGCCAATGGTGGTTGGACGGTAAAAAGACACTTTGCGAAAACAAACGGGTGTTTAAGATCAGGTTTAGCAGACAAATTAAAAATATGAGGGATGATTTTTTCAATTGTTCGGAATTTATTTAAATGGTCTTTCCTTGCTTTTTTTTCAAAACCTTCATCATCTAAGGTGTTTATTGGTTGTTCCCTGATGTCTGGCAGGTTATTTTTCTTGCGTTCATGAATCCGGTTGAAGCAATGCGGCGGCCTCTTTGTCAAGTAAAAAAAGAAGATCGCCAAATGATGGGTTTACTCTTGAAGCGGGCAGATCTTGCCAACCTTGCTTTTTTTCAACGATGGTCTTCACCATTTCTGCTTTTGCTTTCCCTGTGACCAGAAATGCTATATTACGGGCATTGTTGATTAATTGACCGGTTATGGTGATCCTTTTTTGTCCTGTGTAAGGATTCGTTGCTACTCCGGTAAGTTTATCCGAATCGAACAAACCTAACTGGTCAGGAAATATTGAAACCGTATGTCCATCGTCACCCAAGCCCAGCATTACATAATCAAAAGCCGGAATACCCTTCACTGAAGGTACATTTGCCTTGATTATCTTCTCATAATCTTTGGCTTCCGATGTGGGTTCGTTCTCTCCTTTGATCCGGAATATATTATCTTCAGGAATATTGATATAATCCAAAAGGTTTTCCCTGGTCATCCTGAAATTACTTTCCTGATCCCCCGGGGCAACACATCGTTCATCGCCCCAGAATAGTTTTACTCTTTCCCAGTTAATTTTCTGGTTGTAATGCGATGATAAATAATGAAATATGTGTTTTGGGGTCGATCCACCTGAGAGGGCAATGGAGAAAGATTCTTTGCTGGGTTTTTCTTTTACTTTTTCGGATATCTCGCGGGCAAAAAAATCTGATAATTCCTCGCGGTTCTCAAAAACATGTACGTTGTCCATAGAAGTTGAATTTTTATCCTGCAAAGATAAGCCTCATTGATCATTGGTCAACGCATCCTGCCGATTCTTTTACAGGAAGTATCTTATGGCATTGATCAGTGCCAGTATAATAAGTATACTTCCAATGATTCGATTGATGTTTTTCGATATTTTCCGGGAACGTGTAATGATCTGCTGCCCCATCACAGCATAGGCATGTAATACGGTCATCTTACCCATCCAAATAGCAATCAGAAATATAATTACAGATGTTGGATTCAGGATGAGCAAATCTCTTGAGAGCAGATATCCTGAGGCAATGATCCAGTATAACAAAACCTGTAAACTGAGCAGATTAAGCATGATGCCGTAAACAAATCCGCTAAGGGTAGTATTCTGCGAAGTTTTCACCTGGTTTTTTCTCACAAGAAAGACAATTCCCATTACTACCAAAACCAAAAAAATAAAACCGTTGATGGTTTGTTCATTGTTGAATAGTTTGAATATTGCATTTCCTGTCATCAACCCTATGATGGCATATCCGATTTCAATGATTGTTGCTCCATGTGCTACAGACCATGTGGCTTTTTGTCCGCGGGTAACCGCTACCTGCAAAACACTGAGGTTTACCAGTCCAAAAGGGATTGCCCCCAGAAGGCTTGCTGCAAAAGCGGTCAAAAAATAAAGCATGTATTCGTGTATCATTTTAGCAGCATGTTTTGAGAAGACTGGTAAGCAGATATTTCCGGATAGGTATTTTTCGAAAGGTTTGCCTGGTTTATGCGTAGTTCTAAATAGTCTTTCAACGTCTCATTTTCTGTTTGAAAGGGAGTTTTGTGATGTTGTTCGGTTTGCCGGCTGGTGTATAAAAAAGCCGGACCATTGCTGATGGATGCTTTTTCTACTTCAGGGTAATACACTTTTGATTGTTTTGCAAGTCCCTTTTCCGGCGTATTTGTTCCGTAAATATGCAAAGACAGGTTATTTTGATGGTTGTGAAGGTTGCCCATCATATGTATGGTTCCCGACCTTATTCTTGCAACCCTCCCTCTCAGGAATTTGTTTTTACTTTTCAGGATCAGCGTGTTGGCATGAAGGCTATAAAGGCGGTGCGTGAAATCATCAAAAGCATACACGCAACCCCATTCGGTGGTACCATGATCGTGAATAGCGGTAAAATCTCCGGGTTTCCAAGACATTAAATAAATACAGAAGTTGTTTTTATGATACAAAAGGGTTCTGCCATAGCTTTCGTAATTGGGATGATCAAAATCGGCAAAGTGCATCATTTCTTCTTTCCGGGGTGCATGCCTTGATATGATTTCTGCCAGTTGATCACCAGTTGTTGGGTTGGATTCATTGATGTCCATGATCATGTTATCAATGGATGGTGTAATTGATCTGTTCATTCTCTTCAAATTTAACAGGTAATATTGAATGTTGTCTGCAAGTTTTCTGCTTTTTGTGAAAGTTTGAAAGATTTTATTCTACCGTTCAGGGTTTTATTTGCTGAACAATAGGGTCTCCGGAGTAAGGATCAGAAAAAAATAACTCTATGTGTCCTAATACCGGCATTAAGTAGGTTCCTCCTGAAAAGTGTACGTACATTTTCTCAAGTATTATCCATTTTCCGTTCATCATTGTAAATACTTTATACTCGCCGGATCTGTTTTGCTTTATCTTGAAATATTTCTCATGGGTTGAAGCAAATTGAAAGGTTGCTTCTTTTCTGGAGATGTTTTTATACTTTATTCCGTAAGAATATTTTTTTTGAATTCTTGTAAGGGGTTTTTTTTGTTGCTCCTGTGTGTATTTTATCCAGAAAATATCGATGGGTTTTTGGGTGTTCAGAAATCCATTTTTGTCAGTATTTACCTGATAGTAAACTTTGTCGGCATCCCGGTTTCTTTCCAGGTAAAATAAAAACGTTGCCGGTTTGTGCTGAAAATCTCCGGTTCCCCTTTCAAAAGGGGGCATACCGGAGATACTGGAAAACATAAACAAAAACAAATAACTTATTATGAAGTGATTACGCATTTTTCTGGTTGTTTTGTTCTTTTACAGAGGATATTCTGCCAATACGGTTACTTCTACTTTGTCGGCGATATTGGTAGAGGGTTTTCCTCTTGCAAATTCAACCCCATGATCGGCCAGGGTTACAAAAAATTTACTGTTTGCTGTTGCTGTACCATTTTTCACCACAATAGTGCCTTTTTCATTGATGGGTTGTGTGATACCTTTAATGGTTAGTTCTCCCTCAACATTTACCTCATAGGTGCCGTCTTTAGAAAAATCAACCTTTTCAATGTCGGTAACCTTGCCTGTAAGTTTTGCCGTTGGGTACTCCTTTGTATTCAGGAATTTTTTCTGGTTGAAGTGTTTTTGCATGAGCGATTTTTCAAATTCAAAACTTTGCATGGGTACACTGAATACAACTGTTCCCTTTTCTGTGTCGAGTGTGCTGGTGGTGGCATAGTTGTTAGACTCGATGTCTTCAGCAGGTGTAGTAGAGAAAAACCTGATGTGTGTTTGATTGCTTACCAGTTTTTGCGCAGAAACTGAAAAGGAAAAAAGGAATAAAAAGATAAAAATTGATTGAACTGTTTTTTTAAATATTGTAGTTTTCATTGTAAAATGTTTTTAAAGGTTTAAAAAAATAAATATAGAATGATTGGAATAATTTTGTCGGGAATATTTTTTTGACGATGCAAGTCAGTATTCACTTTTAGATTAAATCACCAGATCGCTTTCGTCAATAACGGCATTTACATACATGTCGAGATCTGCATCATAAAATGGTCCTGATCTGATCACCCCTTTCAGGGTAATGGTCTGCCCTGTTTTCAGCGTGCTTATGTCTTGGTGAGATGCGGTTGTAATGGTGAAACTTGCACCCGCCTGATCTTCGTCCTGTTGAAGAATGATAACTTTTTGACCATTGAAATTTTCCTGAATCCTTTTCACCGTGCCGGTAACTTCAAGTACTTTTGAGTCTCCATCATCGGCCAGATACTTTTTGTTGGCTGTTTCAGGGTCAGAAAGGTATTCATTGACGAGTTCAGAAACCGTTACTTTGTAATCGGTATTGGTGGTTTGTACATTCCGGTGAGGAAGGTTGTACATGTAGATACCATATATTACAACACCTGCGATCGCAATGAGCACTACCAGGGCAATGATTTTAATGGTTTTTTTGCTCTTTTTTGTCATGATTGGTTTATATTTTAAGTTAAACATTGATTATTTGCAAATTTGGATCTATAGACGGGTTTGATTTTTTTCCTGACATATTTTTTTAAAAAAGTAAACCCGATCCGATATACAACCCTCCGGCACCGATTTGTCTGTCTGTTGAAAATCCATAGTTCACGGTGATCACATTGTTCTGGTTAAAAACAATGTATACACCAGGGCCATAAGTATGGTGAAGGGTTTGTGTCTGATTGTCGAAAAACTGGTTTTTTAATCTTTCGGGCACCTGGTTGGTATTCACAGGATAGTTCTGTGTAATGAATAAATTGTCGTAAAATGCTGTGATAGACGCAAAAAATTCATTGTTACGAAAGTGAATGGTTGGTAGCTTAAATTTAAGTTCAACATTGCCTGCCAGAAAGCCATCTGCAACCGTACGGTTGCGAAAAGCACCCCTTAGGCTGAATGCCCCTCCCGGGCCGTCTTGTGTAAGGCGCGAATCAAAAAACCAGGGTAGCATGTAAAATGGGGTATTGCCGGATACTTTTTGCTGGCTGCTCAACCGGTAAGAAAAGGTGAATTTTTCTTCACCCATACTTATATGCTGCCTGAAGGTGGCAATGTGTCTGCTGAATGCACCTGATGTGGCATTGCCGGGTGAAAAAATCATAAAGCTTTCTGCCCATATTCCATTGGTACAATAGCACAAATGGTTGCGGCTGTCGTATACCAATCCTGCTTTCAGCAAGTGCCTGTTTCCACCTTTCGAGTTTTCATTGTCAATAATATTCCATTGGTTGTACAAATCAAAAAGGGTGTGGTTTTCCCAGTTTATGCTTTGATAATCAAAATTTTGTGTGTTGTTGTCAGTGTCAAAAACAATTCTTTGAAATGTATAACCCATCAGCAACCTCAGTTTTTCTGTACCCAAAAAGGTTTGGATATCTGTGCGCAAACGCAACATCCTGCGCTTTTTGGTATAAAAATCATTGTGCAGATCAATTTGGTTTTCTCCAATAATAATATTTTCCTGTAATCGCGCATTTCGCCCATTAAATCCATAAAAATCAAGTCGCGAATCACGAATGTAACTAACTTCAGAATAAACCTTGGATCTTCTTATGATCCGGTCGCTTTCCAGCAGAGCCTGCGCCAGCATGGTACCACCCGTGGAGTTGGTAAACCTGAGAAATAAATACTGGTCATAAAAAGGTATATCTGGTTTATTTCCATAATCAAATATATTTACTACTGCCCCATATCTGAATCCCAGGTCAGCATCAAAAGATGCGGCAGGTATAATGCCCCATTGAAATCGATCCGGGGAAACATCTTCATTCTTAGCATCCTTTATTTCACCGGCATCTGCCAGAAAAGGGTAAGATGAAATGATACCTATCCATAGGAAAGTGATATGGATTTTGTTTCTGATTGCTGATGGTTTCATGTTTGGTGCCAAATTATGGGTTAAGTACTTCCTTAGCAAGGTTGAATGCCATAAATAAAAAAGTAATGGATAAGAGGTGGGTTTTCTTTTTAAGATACATTATTTGGGTTTCTTTTTGAATTATACAATTGTTTGAACAAAACCAAAGACGCAAATAAATGTAAACCTGACAAAGTTGGTCGATTTATGACCAAAGATTGAATTCTTCCAGGCGGGGAATAGGGATGGGTGGTTTTTCCTTTTAAGGTGCAGAAAATGAAGGGGTAAGGGGAGGATGGATTCTGTTTCCTGATTGTTTAGACAGGTTTGTGTAAAAAGAAAATCCCGGAGATCTTTCCGGGATTTTCATCTGTTTATAATTTGATTAAATAGGTCAGATGGAGCTCGCTAAAAATCTGACTGCATGCTTTACATGCCGCGCATTATAATCATGCGCGTGTGTGTCAAAATTTTTGTTTTGCTCGGTTCATCATCATTTAATCGTTAAATGGAATCCATTTTATATCACTTTGTGCCGATTCGATCACTTTTTCAATAAATCTCATTCCCCTTACACCATCTTCTATGGTTGGATATTCGATGAAATCAGGGATGCTTAGTCCAGGGTCTTTTTGTTTATTGATGTGGTATGCAGCATTGCGGTAAATGTTGGCAAATGCCTCAATATATCCTTCGGGGTGGCCACCGGGCAGGCGAAGATTCCAGAGTGTTTTTTCGCTTAATCCTCCATGGTTGGCACCGGCTCTCAGAATTTGTACGGGTTGCCCGAGTAATTTCAGATACAAGGTATTGGGTTCCTGTTGGTGCCATTCCAGACCTCCGGATTCGCCGTATATCCAGATTTTTATATCATTTTCTTCGCCGGCAGCTACCTGGCTGGCATAAAGTAAACCTTTTGCCCCCCCCTCAAAGCGCAGCAAAACAGATGCATCATCGTCGAGTTTTCGTCCCGGAACAAAAGAGGTGATGTCTGCACATAATTCTTTGATCTTTAGTTCGGTTATAAAACCGACCAAATTATCGGCATGTACACCAATGTCACCAAGGCATCCTCCAGGACCATTGAACGCCGGGTCAGAGCGCCACGATGCCTGCTTTTGCCCTTCCTTTTCAAGAGGTGTTGAGAGCCATCCTTGTGGGTATTCAACCACCACTTTTCTTATTTTGCCTAACTTTCCCATGGCTAGCAGGTGCTTGGCCTCTTTTACCATTGGATAACCGGTGTAGGTGTGTGTAAGTGCAAACACGCTCCCGGTTTCCTTTACTTTTTTTTCCAGTTCCAGTGCCTGTTGCAGCGAAATGGTAACAGGTTTGTCGCAAATTACATGAAAACCTTTTTCCAGTGCCATCATGGCTTGTGGAAAGTGCAAATGGTTGGGAGTTGTAATGAGAACTGCCTCCATTCTTTCGGATTCAGGCATTGCTGCTTCTTTTTCCAGCATCTCCTGCCAGGAGCCATAGGCACGTTCTTGTTTTACATGATAATTAACGGATGATCTTCGTGATTTTTCAGGATTGCTGCTGAAAGCACCGCAAACCAGTTCGTAATATCCGTCGAGCATGGCTGCTTTATAGTGAACTGCTCCAATAAAGGAACCTTCACCGCCACCAATGAGTCCTGCTTTGATCTTTTCTGCCATTGTTGTTGTTTTTTTGTTTCTTTTCGATTTTGTGAAAATTTTTACTTGCAAAAAAGTATTGTTTCTTAAAATCAATTCTCTTTTTGCAAAATTCAGATGTAAAAATAACTTGTTTCATTCACATTTCACTGATCTGTAAGAAACTTTTTTATTGGAATCAATGTTGTTTTTCTTATATGAATTCTTTGTTTTTGTCAATCAGGGCATAGATCGCTTCAACGCTTTTCTTACTGTTCAGTCCGTCTTCAGGGGTATTGATCACATAGTCCAGAAGTCTTTCCAGGGAGCTTACTGCCACGTGTGTACGTGTGTCTGAAGATCCATAGTATATGTATACGGTTCCGTCTTTTTTTGCGATCCATCCGTTTGTAAACAGAACGTTTGAAACATCGCCCACCCTCTCTTCATCTTGTGGCGCCATAAAATACCCCCCTGGGCGGTGAATGACTTTTGAAGGGTCTTTCAGATCGGTCATAAACATATAAAGTACGTACCGTAGACCTGCGGCACAATTTCTAACCCCATGAGCCAGGTGTAACCAACCTTTTTCGGTTTTCAGGGGTGCCGGACCCTGTCCGTTCTTGGCTTCCTTAATGGTGTGGTATATGCGGCCGTCAATTACTTTTTCGTCATGAATCACTGCATTTTCAATAGAATCGCATAATGCCCAGGCAATGCCACCGCCACTTCCGGCATCAATAAATCCATCCTGTGGGCGTGTGTATAATGCATATTTTCCATGAACGAACTCCGGATGTAAAACCACATTCCGCTGTTGCGAAGAGTTGGTTTTCAGATCCGGGAGTCTTTCCCAGTTTTGCAGATCTTTTGTACGTGCTATGCCAGCTTTTGCCAGTGCCGATGATGTATCGAAAGGAGCAGCATCAGGATCTTTTCTTTCTGCACAAAACAGTCCGTATATCCATCCATCCTCGTGCCTGGTAAGGCGCATATCATAAATGTTGGTTTCGTGCTCATCTGCAGCAGGCATCAAAACCGGATAATCCCAAAACCGGAAATTATCAATTCCATTTTCACTTTCTGCAACAGCAAAGAAGGATTTTCTGTCATATCCTTCAACCCTTACCATTAGGCAGTATTTGTTGTTATATTCAATGGCTCCCGCATTAAAAGCACCATTTACGCCAATGCGCTCCAGGAGGAGTGGGTTGGTTTGCTGATTAAAGTCAAATCGCCAGTGCAAAGGGGCATGGGATGCCGTGACCACAGGATTTTTATACCTTGTATAGATGCCATTGTAATCGGGCAGAGGTATGTTTTTTTGACTTAAAAATTCCTGGTGCTCTTTTTTGAGACTTTCCAGTTTTTGATGAAAGTGATGGTCGTTCATTGCTTTTCTCCTTCTTTGTTTATAACTGCGCTAATAATTATTTTTAAACATGTTAATCAGTGATTTTAACCAGATGATCGTACCAGAATTTTTTCAGCAAAATAATGCAAACCACCAATAGACCAATGGTTACAGCTAGTGCTGTAAATTGCTGAACAATAATGTAAAAGGGTAGAATTACCAGCAGCGTTTGTGTGGCTACCCCAACAAGAATATTGAACATATCTCTTTTGAAATCTTTGTTTTTCTCAAAATCAGGATATTTTGCTTTTACTTTTTCATGGATGGGTTTCCAGAATCCCCAGGGGCGTACTTTGCGATAGAATTCTATCAGCGTTTCCTCATCTGTGGGAGGGTATTTATAGGTGCCATAAATACAACCTGCTATTGAAATGACCAGAAAAACCGGGAAAAGATAAAGTTGAAGAACCCCCGGGAAAAACATTGGGATGATCATGGCTGCAAGCAACCCTGATACCATTCCGTAAAAATATCCATGCCCGTTGAAGCGCCACCAGTACCATTTTATGACATTGGATGCTACGTAACTTCCCCAAAGTGCCGATACGATCCATTGAAGAATGCTGTTTACGTTTTCGGCAAATAATCCGAAAACAATGCTGATAGCAACCACTAAAACTCCCACCGTGTAAGATATTGTCCCTACTTTTTGATTGGAAGCACCCGGATTCATGTACTTCAGGTATATGTCGTTGACTACATAAGCCTGGGCTGCGTTTAGTGTTCCGGCAAAGGTTGACATGAAAGCAGCCAGCAGACCGGCCAGTAGCAAACCCATCAAACCTACCGGGATAAAACTATTGATCGCCGAGGGTAGTATTTGTTCGAAATCGATGCTGTTCCCTACAATCAGATTCAACTCATCGTAATAGAGCAACCCGAGTACTGCAAACCCAACAACCATAAAGTATCTGATGGGCATGAGCACCACAGAAACAAACCCACTCATCAGGGAGGCCTCTTTGGGTGATTTGGTTGAAAGAATTTTTTGCATATCATAATTCGGTGCCGGGCCGGCAGCACTAACCAGTATGCCCTTAAATAATACCATCATCATAAAAATCCCAAACAGAGAATATCCGTCGCTCTTTATGTGCTGGTTTACTTCATCAATAATGCCCGACCAGTCCATGTTTAGTTCCCATCCAAAAAAAGGCGAAAACCATGAATCGGGCACATGGAGCATGCCTGATTGATTGAGGGATGTAATGGCGATCACCCCTACCGCAATACTGGATACGGTCATGATGATATATTGCATAAGGTCTGCCCAGACAATACTCCTCATACCTCCGAGTATGGCGTAAAACATGGCAAAAAGGGTGAATAGTATGCCATAAACATGAGGTATATATTCAGCAGAAACTTCAAAGGGCACAAGAAAAGAGACGTATTCCCATGGAATGAAGATCATCATGAATTTCCCCAATCCGATAAACCCATAGGCCAAAAAACCGAGACAACTAATAAGGGCATAAACGACCACGATATTGTGAGACATTACAGAACCTTTCCCTCTGCCAAACCGTGTCGCAATCCATTCTGCCCCAGTGGTGGCATTGGAGCGCCTTAACCACATAGAGAGGTATACCATAAGAAATACCTGGTTGAAAACGGGCCAAAGCCATGGAATCCAGATACTTTTTAATCCATAAACAAATGCCCATGTAACCAGTAACATGGTTCCGGAAATATCAAACATACCGGAAGCATTTGATAAACCCAGCATGTACCAGGGAAGTTTGTTACCTCCCAAAAGATAAGAACCTTTGCCTTGTTTGGCGTACTTTTTCATCACCAATCCAATAACGATGGTAAAAGCCAGGTAAACAAGAATGATTGCGAAATCGATTGCGCTGAGTTTCATAAAAAAAAGAATTGGAGATTCTTTGTTTTTTGTTTTTTCTAAATAATGGACAAATATACTAAAAGCATGGGTTTATTTTAATAATCAGGGAAAAAAATCTTTATGGATTAGAGTACCGATTCTTTGTTGCTGTCAATAGAATATTAGTCTTCATGATTGTTTTGTTTGTTTTTTCTTTTTTTAAAAAGTGTAAATACTTTTTTTATGTTTTTGATGCTGATGGCATGTTTGGAAGTACCTTCCTGCCCTAAAAGATAAGCATAAGGTTTCATAGAGTCAATATGAGAAAAAATGATTCGTAAAATAGCAAGAAAGGGTACGATCAGCAGCATGCCCGGAATACCCCATACCATGCTTGCTGCCACCAGGCCGGTAATGATAAAAAACGGATTAATCTTTACATTGCTGCCTACGATATTGGGCGTGAGTATATTATTTTCTGTAAATTGAATGATGATGAATAATATAATGACCCTGAAAACCAATACCGGATCATTTTCAATAACAAGGGCAAAAATAAGGGGTATCAACCCGCCTAATAATGTCCCAAAATAAGGGATGAAATTCATAATGGCAGACATGATCCCCAGGGGTATGGCATAACGCAACCCTATGATATAGAGCCCGGTTGAGTTTAAAATGCTTAAGATCAATACAACAACGATCACGCCTCCCATGTATCTGGCTGCTACGGTGGATATTTCCCGCAAGATCGTCACCATTTCTGATTTTCGGTTATGTGGTACAATTTTCAGTAAAAAATAGGCAAACTTCGTTCTGTAATACAAAAACAAAAAGATGTATACCGGAAGCAGACCAATGGCTACAGCAGTGCTGGTGGTCGCAGAAAAAATATTCTGTACATATTCGCCACCGCTTTCCAGAAGTTGAGAGGATTGTTGCTGAATGATTTGTTTGGTTTGCGTGGGTTCAAAACCAAAATATTCTCCAATGTTGGCCACGGTTACTGAAACATTTTTGGTGGCGGTATCAAAAAGTTTGGATATATCTGCACTTAAGGCACCAACCTTGTTGGATGCAAACAGTATAAGCGTTGCAATGATCCCCAAAACCGACAGGATGCTGATCAGGTTGGCCAAAATTCTTGGTACGCTTTTTTTCTCCAGAAAATTGACAATAGGAAAAAGGAGATATGCCAGCAGGAAACCAAATGCAATGGGGTAAAGAAAATTACGTATGGCGATGATCCCGTATAAAAACAGGATTATAGAAAGCATGATATAGGTAAATCTTTGTGCAAGAAATATTCTTTGACCAGTTTTTTGCATGATTAGGTGGATTTGACCTTTGCAAAGGTCGTAAAATAATTGGGCAGATTTTTACTTCAGGTGAAAAAAATCATGAATCAATCAGTTTTTTCTCATAAGAACGGCTGACGATAAAAATCAGAAGCAATAGTATGCTGTAAGCAAATAGATCTATAACCAGATAGATGCGAAGAAAGGGGAAAATATCAAGGTCTTTAAAAAGAAATAATGAAGAGATGAGCAAAAAATAAAAGGTGTGCCACAAGCTTACAACTTTTATTTTGCCTATGGCGGCAAAAATACTGCTTACAGGAGATACAATAAGTTTGAGCGCTGCACCGGCAACAAGTATTCTGGCTATTTCTCCCGAAGCGCTGTAATCTTCGCCGGCATATAAACTAAAAAGAGAAGGTGCCCAAATACTGAATATGACGAACATGCCCGCTGCGGGAATACTTAAAAGTAGCATGATCTTTTGCAGGTCGCCCAGAAAACTCTCTCGTTTTCTCCTTTTTTCAGAGACATTTTGTAGCATAACCTGTGAAATACTCAAGGCAAGTATACTGGCAGGCAGAACCAAAACCTGCCGGGAAAGATCAAAATAGGCTGCTGTTTCCTGATTGTAAAATTTATTGACCAGGATCAGTGGCAAATGCATACAAATGGCATTTAAAAGTGCAGGGATCATATTATACATAGGAAAATCCCTGTATTTCAACATTACCTCCCGCTGTCTTTTCCATGAAAAAAGGCGCAGCGAAAAGTCGCTTTTCATGATTTGAATGATGCCGGAAAGGTTATTGACCAAATGTCCCAGAATATTTCCAATGATCAATCCTGTGCTGTAAAACCCCGCAAATCCTGCAGCTGTTTGTCCTGCCCCCTCCGAAATCCTCCTTGATATTTTATTGATCGAAATGGATTTATACCTTTTATAGCGCACAAGGTAATAATTCATGATCTGGTAACTGCTAAATAAAAAGGTACTTATTGGTATCCAATACAGTACAAACATGTATTCGGACTCAAGATTGAGGAAAACCAGGATGCTTTCCCCAAAAATCAAAACAGCACCCAGAAGCAAAAGATTGAAAAGAAGCGAAGCAAAAGTAGCTGCAAAAACGATATTTACTGAATCTGCCCTTTTATCGGGCAGTACAATTGACATTTCATAACGGAAACTGGCTGCTACCATCAATATACTGGTAACACTTAAAAAAACAGCATATGCTCCGAAATCTGCTGCAGGATAGGTCCGCCGTAAAATGGTCTGCAAAAGAATCGGTACCATTTGTGCCAGGAAAGTACCGGTAACAAGGGTTGTAATGTTTTTAAACAATTCCGTTCCCGTAAATATTTTTTTCAACATGATGAGTCGATGGGGTTATGATAGAATAGCACTTTGTACTGACTTTTTATCTCTGCAAATTTACTTTTATTCTTGTATCTTTGATCGGCTTTGCTAACATTGTTCGCCGTAATCTGCATCCTTCGATCTGAACGGGGTGTTTTGACAACAATATTTATTTGTTATGATCATATTTTTAACCGGATTTATGGGCAGTGGGAAATCAACACTCGGTAAACGATTGGCCCGCAAAATTGACTATCAATTCCTGGATATGGATGAAGCTTTGGAAGAGCAGGAAAAAATGCGTATTGCTGATATGTTCGGGCAAAAAGGGGAGGAGTACTTCAGGCTAAAAGAAAATGAATTTTTACAACTTCTGGAGAAAGAGCAAAACCTGGTGATTGCAACCGGCGGCGGTTCCCCGTGCTTTCATCATAACATGGATGTGATGAATAGCAAAGGGATCACCGTTTACCTGAAAATGACCGCAGCGGGGTTGGCTTACCGGTTGAAGCAAGCCAGAGGCGAAAGACCTTTGCTTGCAGATATTCATGACAGCGAACTGGAGTCTTATATTGAAGGCAAACTGAAGATCAGGGAACCTTTTTATTTACAGTCTTCTTGTATCATAAAGGGAGAAAACGTGAAACCCGACCATGTGATTTCCCTTTTGTTCGATAACAGACCACCAGAAGATTCGGATCTCCCGGAGAGGTAAATAGTTCATTTATATTTGATTATGTGTTCCAGGTTGAAGTACGACATGAGTGATGGATCATGAATTCCCGGTCATACAAATTTTCAAATTTGATCGTAGTAATTGGCGCTTTCTTGCAAGCACTAAGTAAACGGGGGAGGTCTATGCACGTAAACCTGTAAAATTAAAAGGGGATTTCTATTCTGCCTGCTGCATGAAAGTATTTCTTGTAGTATGGTTCTGTAAGGTCGTTAATGCTTACCCCATTTTCCACAGATGAATGCATAAACTTGTTGTTGTTCAGGTAAATACCCACATGGTTTACGCGGGTGGATCCGATTTTGAAAAACAACAGGTCTCCTTCTTTTAATCTTTCCTTCTTTATCGGTTTTGATAACCGGTGCAGATCCCGTGATCCTCCTTTCAAATTTGTGTTGAAAGTTTCATTGTAAACCTTTTTAACCAAACCAGAGCAATCTAATCCTCTTCTGCCAGCTTTTGAACTGTGAGGCATGCCTGCCTGGGCATAAAGAGCATTGTAAAGATCAACAGAACTTGCCGGGTCAAAACTTACTCCATGACTTGTGAAGTAGGTATAGCCTTGAATGGCGGTCGTGTCAACCCCTTTGACTTTTTTGTCGGGTATCCAACTGCCTGGTATGCTCATGAACAAGATGATACCCACGGGCACAAACAAAAACAAAACAATGGTTTTCAAAACTTTTTTACTTGCGCGGGTCTGCTCGCTTTTGCTCTTAAATACGATTCTCATTGTTTTTTTTGGGTTTGGCATGCGTTCTATTTAAATGTTTGTATTTTTTATGCTTCCGGGAATCAAAGAAAATCATTGATCAAAAATCTTTGCTTTTTATCTGATCTTTTGTTCGTCAATCAAAATTCATTTTGCCAGATAATTATCATTCAAAAAGGTTTATTGTGTCAAAAAAAAATGAATGGGAGAAAACAGGCAAATTTATGCAGGTTGTTCCAATAAACTTTGAGTGTTTCACGGATATATTCCCCATTGGATTGTTTTATTTTTGAAAGATATAAAATTACGGAACTTCCTTTGCGTTCTATGGTTGCATTGGTTTGTTTTGCTCGTTCGATTATGCATTGTAATTGAATGTCATTTCACCATTCAGCAAATATGTAAATTCTAAATAGATACTTAAAAAAAACGGATCATGATGAAAAGAATTGTAACCCTTTTGATGGTTTTATTTCTTGCCAACCAACTCGCAGCACAGGTGCGACCTGCGCGTAAGAAAGAGTTTAAAAAGTTTTATGAAAGTACTACTTATGTAGTTGAAGACAAAGATCCATTTTCCAAATTCAATGAGAAAATGCGTTCTGCTTTGGAAAAACACTGGACCTTAACACCTGTCGAATTTATTACCTATGATGATTTTCACCGCAAACGCACCAATGAAAATTATTCTTTCATGATCCTGGCCAATATCAAGCAGAATAATATGGATGAGGTGTATGAATTTGTCAATTTTGTAATGGGTAATGAGAAGAGAGATTTTGAGAGGATGCCCGATCTGGGTTCTGTTCCATTGTGTTACAGGGAAGCGAATCCACATAATTATTATTATAAGATCGGTGCTTTTGTGAAGTTTATGCAAACTTATGCACGCGAAGAGACCACTACAGACCGGATTAAACTGAGCAAATTTTTAAAAATGAGAGATGAGCGACTCAGGGAAATGGAACTGTGGTTGCTTGAATCTGAAGTGGAATCCGAAATCAATACCCTTGAAAAAATCCGGAAGGTCTACCCTTATCCTGTAAAATTCGCAACCAAAGATGAAATTGAGAATGCCATTAATCAGGATATGGAAAACGTGGCTATTTTACATAAAATCGGACCTGAAGATACTGTGGAGTATATTTACGGCAAAAGATGCTGGAAATTTATTTTATCTGCCAAAGACGGTAGAGTTCTTTACTCTTCCTTTCATGAAGTAGACAGGGATACTCCTGATGCTTTTCTGACCAGCGATCTGGAAGAAATCAAGAAGTAAAGATGTTCTGGTTTTGCTCTATGGTTCCAGAAATCCGATGATGTTTTTAAAAAAATAAGTGTATAAGGTTTTTTTTGCTGATACTAATTAAGAATGGGGTCGGCCGGATAATTTGACCAGATGGCATAGTCGTTACCCATTTTGCGTAAGGTGCTTCGCCACATGTTTTCCGGATGGTTCGACAAAACCATGCTTTCGGAAGGTTGACTTACGATCCATGATTTTTCTCTCATCTCACGGGTTAATTGCCCTTTTTCCCAACCTGAGTAACCTATGAAGAATTTAACCTGGTCGGGGGTAACAACGTTCAGGTCGATCAACTCCATAAGTTTTTTGATGTCGCCACCCCAGTATACATCTCCAAACACTTTCATGCTGCCAGGAAGTTGTTCGCCCAGGGTATGGAGGTAAAACAACCTGTCGGGATGTACCGGACCACCCAGGAAAAGAGGGAAATTGTTTTCAGGAAAATCTTTAACCACTTCGTTGAGCTTCAAATGAACCGGACGGTTGATGATCAGTCCGAAAGATCCGTTATCAATACTATGCTCGATAAGTAAAACAAGACTGCGACTGAAATAAAAATCTTTTAATGTCGGCTCACTTATTAATATTCTTCCTTTTGATGGAATCATTTTTCGTGTCATAACTAAATTTGTTTGGTGAAGTATAGTTTAAGTTCGGATTTTGTTTTTGTACTTATGCCGGAGAAAATGTTTTTGTTCCTGCATACGTTGATTTCTAACAGATGTGATATTTTATTGTTCACAACCATTTATTTAAACAAGATTTGAGGTTCTCATGTTCATGAAATCTTGTTAAGCAGTGAAATCTCATGAGATGAGTTTTTTGCTAAAATTCAGGAGATCGTTAGCAAGATCAAATTATTCTATTACTAAACTAAATTACCACATAAAGGTTTGATGCGAAAATATATTGTATTGTTAATTTGGAGGGTGTACACGCCAACATCATCACATATGCCAGGTAGCACTGAAATTTTATTTTCCGCTGGTGTAAATCTTTGATGGTTGCAATTATAAATGCTGTGAATTGCTGTTACTCTGACAGGAAAAGATATTTTGAACTGAAATCCCCTGATGATTGATTGATCATTTGGTGCATCCGGTATTTTTATTCATAAAAATCCTTCTGTGGGTTTATAATAATCCATTATTTTTACGCAA
>CAYMLS010000011.1:23752-30935 GCA_964390665.1 uncultured Bacteroidales bacterium
ACGCAAATTTTTAATTTACCAGTTCAAAGAGAAAATTTAAACCATAAATGCCCCTAAGTCAGCAGCAACGTAAGTTTTTATCGTTAAGAAAAGAATATCCCCAATTTACCTATGAAAGTTTTCGCTGGGAAGTGAAGAAGAACGTTTTATCCATCGTATTTCATTTCCATATTGGGGAAGAATATCATTTTTATCCCGGTTACAAGTTTCCCGTAACCCAAAAAGATATTGATCATCTCGAAGAGGAATATTTTTCAAATTTGATTTTTCATCTGGGATTGGTTGAAATGATCAGTTACTGGAAAACTACCTGCTCTCCGGTTATTTGCATTCGACCCCGGCGCTTAAGAGATGAGCAGATCGAATGGTGGAAAAAATTGTTTTTTAATGGGTTGGGGGAATTTTTCTATGTAAATGGTATCCAAACTACACAGGAAGAATTGTTTGATTTTGAATTCCTGAAAACCTCCAGACCTTTTGCAAGGAACAAAAAAATCGATTTTTCCGATGATGTAATTATTCCTGTGGGTGGTGGCAAAGATTCGGTAGTGACTTTGAGTGTGCTGAATAAACTGTATGAAAACAATACCGCTTTTGTTCTGAATCCGGGAAAAGCAGCACGCAGATGTATTTCGGTGGCTGGTTTGGAAAACAATGTCTTTGAAGTCTCCCGAACCCTTGATCCTCTGTTGTTGAAAATGAATAAAAATGGATTCCTGAATGGGCATACCCCTTTTTCTGCGCTGCTTGCCTTTTTGTCATTGATCGTTGGTTCTTTAACCAAAAAGAAAAACATTGCACTATCCAATGAATCCAGTGCCAATGAAGCAACCATTCCCGGAACCATGATCAATCACCAGTATTCCAAATCCTTTGATTTTGAGCAGGATTTCCGGTGGTATGTCTATAACTTTATCAATCGCGATATCAATTATTTCAGTTTTTTACGCCCTTTAAACGAACTTCAGATCAGCAGGATTTTTTCAAACCAGCCATCCTATTTCACTGCATTCAGAAGTTGTAATGCAGGAAGTAAAAAGGATGTGTGGTGCTGCAACTGTTCCAAATGCCTGTTTACTTATATCATGTTGTCACCATTTTTAGAAGAAGATCAAATCCTTCATATTTTCGGTGAGAATCTTTTTGAGAAAATTACACTGATGCCTGTAATTGAGCAACTTACTGGATTCGCCCCCGAGAAACCTTTTGAATGCGTGGGTACTATTGCCGAAGTAAATGCTGCACTTACATTTATAATTAAAAACAAAAAGGATGACCAGCTGCCTGTTTTGCTGGCACATTACAAAGATTTAAAGAAAAATTCCTTTTCATACGATATCAATCAGTTACTTAAAAGCTGGAATTCGGAAAATGCTTTAAAAGAACATCTGAGAAATACACTCATGAAAGAACTGAATCTTACATAGTGTGAGCAAGAAAACTATCGGTTCATCTGTATTTGCTGAAGAAAGTGTCAGGTGCGAAACAGAAGATGACAGAAAAACAGGCAGATGGAAAACTATTGCTCACTCAAAAGAATTTCCGACATGTGGTACCTTTAATTTGTCCTGTGGTTGTTAAAAAGGCGTTTTGCTATGGTTTCACTGACCGATCGTCCACGATTCTTGTTTGTTTGATTTGAGAATGGATGAGTCCAGTAAAAAAAGTATTTGTCCACAAATTTCCACGAATTTAATTGATTGAAATTCAGAAATATAAAACAAAAAAATACACGAATGTCTAAAAACAAGTTTTTAGACTGTACTCATGGATAAAACAGATTTTTATTTTAATTTACATGTGTTTGAAAATGATCAAAGCGTTTATAGAGAAGAAGTTGAAAGGCAAAACAGTTGTAATCTGGGGATTAGGAAAAGAAGGCATTTCCACTTTCCGTTTTCTGAGAAAATATTTACCCGATCTGCCGATAAATATATTGGATGAAGATTCTTCTGCATGGCAACGTTTTCAGCAACAGTTTCCCGGTGAGCAGCATATCTCCTTTTATCATCACACCCAAAAAGTTCTCCGCTCACAAAACAAAAACACGATATTTTTTAAATCTCCCGGCATTTCTTTGAAAAATCTGGATGGTGATCTTTTCGTAGGTGAAATTTGGTCACAGACACAAATTTTTTTGGAACTTTTTAAAGAGCAGATCATTGGAGTTACCGGTACCAAAGGCAAAAGTACAACCACCAGTTTGATCTTTCATATCTTAAAGAATGCCGGAAAAAATGTAGTGATGGGTGGTAACATGGGCGTTCCTCCTCTCGACCTATGCGAAAATATGCAACCGGATACCAGGGCTGTGCTGGAAATGAGCAGTCACCAACTGGAAACGGTTACCCTTTCTCCGCATACATCTGTCATTCTCAATATTTTTCCCGAACATCTGGATCACTATAAATCTTATCACGACTATCAACAGGCAAAATACAATATTGCCCGCTGGCAACAGCCTGGTGATTATTTGATCATAAACAATCAAAGCGATTTGATCAAAAAGATGGTTTCTACCGCCAAAACGTCTGCCAATGTTTTCAGTTTTGATCCTGGTGATTTGTCAGGGTTAGCATCCGCTTATGTAAAACAAAAAGATGTTTATCTTAGGGCAGGAAAAATAGAAATGGAATGGAAGAATATGGCGGATCAAACTTCTCTTTTGGGATCTCATAACCTCAATAACATTCTGGCAGCCGCCCTTGTATGTGCTGTCAATGGAGTTTCTGCAGCGCAAATTCAACCGGGAGTGCAGACCTTTAAAGGCTTGCCGCACAGATTGGAGTTTCTGGGTCCATTCCGAAAAGTGGAATGTTTTAATGATTCTATCAGTACCATACCAGAGTCTGCCATCAGTGCGCTGACCACCCTGGGTCGGGTGCATACAATTCTGCTGGGTGGCTATGACCGCGGGATTGATTATTCGCATTTGATCAATTTCCTGAGTTCTTACCCGGTATCCAACCTCGTTTTTCTGGGAAAGGCAGGAAAACAAATGAAATTGCTCTGGGAACTCATGGATCACAAAAACAGCAAAAAGGTTTTTTGGTTCGATGATTTTGAGGCAGCTGTTATCTTTGCATTCGGAAATACGCCTGCCGGTGAAAAACTGCTGTTATCTCCCGCCGCTGCAAGCTACGATATGTTTAAAAATTTTGAAGAGAGAGGAGAAAGATTTCATGAAATACTCAAGAGTTTAGTTTGAGCATCATTGATAAGTCCATTACAAAAGATTCGTGATCCACAAACCGGAGCGAAGCGGAACCCAGCAAAGTCAATTTACCCAAAACGGGTTTTCGAAGTGGATTCATTTATTCAGAAAAAAACAATATTGTCATATAGTTTCATCATGTTTCACCGGTATATTTCTCAGGTTTTTTTTCAAATGAAGGAGTTTGTAGTTTGGTATTGGCGCAGTCAAAAACTGCATGGTATCCACAGTCCCTTTGTTTTTGCATTTTTAAAAGATTGTGTTTTTGCGGATATTCAACAACCGGAAACGGATGAGATAGAACTTCACCGTAAAGAATTATTACAAGATAATACTGTGCTTACTTTTCAGGATTTTGGTGCGGGTAACAGGTTAAAGGTAAATACACCCGGCAACCAAAAAATGAAAAAACAATCTGTTTCTTACATCGCCCGGAATTCATTGCATGATCCACGCGATTGCCGTCTGTTTTTTCGTATGATCAGATATCTTGAAAGTTTGTCTGTACTTGAAATGGGGACTAGTTTGGGCATTACAACTTCCTGTTTCGCCAAAGCCAATCCAAATGCAACAATTGATACGCTGGAAGGGGCAGAACCCATTGCTCAACTGGCAAAAGAATGGTTTGCCAGTATAAAGTTGAAAAATACCACCCTGCATACTGGCGAATTTGGTGAGATACTCAACGAAGTTGTGGAAAATAAAGAATACGATTTTGTTTTTTTGGATGGAGACCACAAAGGTGAAAAAGTATGGTGCTATTTTAATCAACTTTTAAAACATATATCTTCTGATGGTGTTTTAGTCGTTGATGATATCAGATGGTCCCCCTCTATGCTGGCCTGTTGGAAAACCATCAAAAAACACCCTGATGTTACGGTCACCCTCGATATGTTCAGGTTTGGGATCGTGTTTTTTGATCCGGCACTCAGCAAACAGAATTATTATATACGGTTTTTATAAGAAAAAATACGTGGATCACATGGATGTTTTTAACTTTGTCAATTGCATTTAAAAAAAAACAAATGAAGCAGGAATTAATCAGATTAGAAAAGCTATCCAAGAATTACAAAGTAGGTACAGAGGTTGTAAGAGCTTTGCGCACAGTTTCTTTGTCTATCTACAAAAATGAATATCTCGCACTGATGGGACCCTCGGGGTCAGGAAAATCAACGCTGATGAATATATTAGGTTGTCTTGACAGTCCTTCCTCCGGTGGTTATTTTTTGAATGACAAGGATGTGAGTAAATTGATAGATAATCAACTGGCAGAGATAAGAAATAAAGAGATCGGCTTTGTTTTTCAGACTTTTAACCTGCTTCCCCGTTCCACAGCACTTGATAATGTGGCTTTACCGCTGATTTATTCCGGGATCAGTAAAGCCGACCGTCAGGAAAGAGCATTGAAAGTACTTGATCAGGTCGGATTGTCTGACCGTGTTCATCATAAACCTAATGAACTATCTGGTGGTCAACGTCAACGGGTAGCGGTGGCACGTGCTCTGGTCAATAGTCCATCCATTATTCTTGCTGACGAACCTACCGGAAACCTCGATTCCAAAACCTCCATTGAGATCATGGGGTTGTTCCAGGAGATCCATGAAGCGGGAAATACCATTATCCTTGTGACACACGAAGAAGATATTGCTCTTCATGCTCACAGAGTGGTAAAACTGCTTGATGGTGAAATATCATCTGATACCATCAATGATCATCCCACCAGAATAGAACTAACTGTCTGATTTTGCCTGACAATTTGAATGAACGTATTTTCCAGGAGGTACCATTCCCCCGGGAAATGAATTCATGTTGGTTTGGACCCGCTTGTTTTTTACTTCTTTTCAACAAAACCACTCTCTTTGTGTTTCAATGAAAGCATGTTTCTGGTTTAATGTTTTCCCGAAATTGTTAAACAATTGTTGTCGGAAGGTTGTTCTGACATGTCAGGTTTCATATTGTCTGCTATGTTTTTACACGCTATAGTAGTGCATTTGAATCCAGATTGTTGGTTTTTCCAACATGTAATCTTATCTGTTCAGGACATCTGTAAAATAATTCATGATTCCCTTTTGCTTCGACCTTTCAAACACTGTCTTTATAATTGTTTGTGCTTTTGGATGAATGGATAAAATGGATAAATTCAGGACAATAAATAAGATTCGGATGTGACGATGAAGAAACGATGGACTGATTAGAATAAAAATATTTTTTAACCTTAATCGTAAAAACTTAAATTAAAAGCTATGGATTCGTGGAAAATATATACAAAAACCGGAGACAAAGGAGAAACTTCGCTTATAGGAGGGAAGAGAGTGCCCAAAGATCATATGAGGATCGAAGCTTATGGCACAGTTGACGAGTTGAATTCCTTTGTTGGTTTGATCAGATCGCATGACATTGGAGAGCATTACCAGGAAGTTTTACTAAATATACAGGAAAATCTTTTTGTTGCCGAGTCATTGCTTGCCAGGGATGAGGGAAACACAAAAATACAATTGCCTTGTTTAAAGGAAGATGATATTACCTTGTTGGAGAACGAGATCGATGAAATGAATGAGAAACTGCCAGTGCTTCAAAACTTTATTTTACCCGGAGGACACCTTTCTGCCTCTTATGCCCATGTTGCCAGGGTTGTTTGCCGAAGGGCGGAAAGGATTATCATAACCTTGTCTTCAGAACTCGATGTTCCTGAAATAATCCTGAGATATATCAACCGTTTGTCTGATTATTTTTTCGTGCTCGCCAGAAAACTATCGCACGATAAGAATACAGGCGATGTTCTCTGGAAAGCGCGTCCATGCTCCTGATCTTTGGGGAGGAAACGAAAAAATCCAAGCATGGTATAACAATCGGATTTTTTTTATCTGTCTTCCAAACGGGGTCCGAAAACATTTCTGCTTACTACCTGGTTGCGCGGTCTTGTTTTTGATTTCGCAATAAAACCTATATTGAGCTTGGTGGTAAAGTAGTAATCGTTCTGTGAACTGTAGGGGCGCGTAAATCCATCCAGGTAATCAAAGAAAGTATAACGGAAATTAAATTCCAAACCCATGTGCCATAGGTTGTTGATATTCCATTTCATCCCAGCCCCAACAGGAATTGCAATCTGAAGATCGTTAAAATTGTTCTCCTGATTCATCAGGGCTTCGTCAAAGTCGTCAATGGCATCGCCAGATAATTGAGGGTTATGATAAAAGAGGGCAATGCCTGTGAAAATATAGGTATCCATATAATTCTGCCGGATGTCTCTCTTGGGTTGATTGTGATTTCTGGGCATGTACAATTCCCCGTGCACACTTCCCTCAAATAACGTATTGGTGAAAGATTTTCCGCGATTTACAACATTTATATCAGGTGACCATTTATCATTTGCTCTCAACATGCTGGCATTGAGATTTCCTTTTACAGCCCAGATGCTTCCGGTGTGATAACGGGCAAAAACAGAAGCCGAAGGCATCATGCCTCTGGGGTAAATATCCAGAATACCCGGTTGCGTTTGAAACTGACGGGAAGCAATATCTGTAATGGCGTTTGCCGTACCAACTCCAATACCCAGTTCCCATTTGGGGCCTGGTAAAACAAAACTTCGGTATGATAATTTTGATTTTTTCTTTTTACCCATATTGGGATATTGTGCATTTACAGACTGAAAGAAAAGGGCAAAAATAGTGACAAGGATTATGTTTGTGATCGTTTTCATTTCTTTAAGTGTTTGTGTGAATAAATCCTTAATTAGGTGTTCTTGGTCGATTTTATTTTGTTTTACATTGTAAATGTATAAAAAAATACGGTTCCCTTGACAAGTATTTTCAACAATATTTTGATAGGTAACAACACTTATCCTTATTTTTGCATTTTATGTAATTTTCCATAATTATTTTCTATGGGGTTATGCTTTATGTTATTGATATATAGTTTATTGTGTAATTCATGATTTTTTTGTTGCTTTCCTGTTTTGCTTTTCCGTTT
>CAYMLS010000012.1:0-11394 GCA_964390665.1 uncultured Bacteroidales bacterium
CGAACTATAATCATGTGCGTGTGTGTCAAAATTTTTGTCATGGCTCGGTTCATCTTTGGATTTCTGATACAAAAGTAAAATCTGCTTTTTAATTCCTTTAGTAAGTCTGTCCCATTTCACCTGTAAAATTATCTCACATTCCCTTGTTTACTAATATTTCGTCAAAAGGGCAATAAGCGTATTTGTGTTGGATTGGGACAATTTTCATACTTTATAGAAACAGATTTCCATGTGTATGACAATGTAAGAATCTAAATTTGTTAGCATCAATTTTCACGTCAAAATTAAGATTCTCCAAATTTTAAATTTAACCTAAAATCAACTGCTTATGAAGAGTTTAACTATTCAAATGAAAATCTTGCTTTACGGATTTATCTTTATGATTTTCTGTGGAGTACAATTAAATGCTCAGGAGGTTACCCTGATGGCATCTGATGATGCTGTTGCATGGAGTGAATTTCCTGATCAAACGGCAACCACACCTGATGCAATAGGTGGTGGCAATATTTTGGCTGACAAGTATCAGGTTGATGAAGTAGACCATCATATTCATGCCTACGTAAAATTTGATGTCAGTCAGTTTGCCAATCGCATGATTTCCAATGCCAGTTTCTCAACCAGAGGTACTGCTGCTGCGGAAACCGCACCAGTTTTAAGACTGAGAAAGTCTGGAACCGATTTTTCAAGGGAAACGACCAACTGGGACAACAAGCCTTCTGCCAGTGGCGAGTTGGCATTGAAAACGTATGATAATGATTCCGGACGTCGTCCCTATGATCAGGTTGGTTCTGCCCTGGTCGATTATATCAATGAGGAACTTGCCAAAGGTGCTACCGAAGTAGCCTTCTCTATACAGTATAAAGAGGGTGATATGGATGCCATGAACTGGATCGGTGGTATGGGCGATGGATCTTATGGTCCCATGCTGATGCTGGAATTTGATCAGGGACTTACTTTCTTCGGCACAGATGATGCCGTGGCATGGTCAGATCAACCCGATCTTACCGCCACAGATTCTGATCTGGGTGGTGGAAATATCTTTGTCAACAAAGTTGATGATGATACCCAGGCGGTTTCTTATGTGAAATTCCATTTACCGGGTTTCGCCAACAAGGCCGTTGCTTCTGCATCTTTCTCAACAAGAGGTACTTCTGCAACAGATCTTGAGCAAACGGTACAACTCAGAAAAACAGGCACCGCTTTTTCACGCGATACCACCAACTGGAACAATAAGCCAGGAATGAATGGTAAATTGGCAACCAAAACATATATAAATAACTCGGCAAGAGTTGCCTATGAGGAAATTGGCGATGAATTGGTTGATTATATCAATGCCGAACTTGCTAAAGGCAATGAAACCATTGCTTTTGGGTTGCAATTTGATGCCGGAGACCTGGATGCCGGTAACTGGATCGGTGGAACAGGCGATGGTGCTTACGGACCCATTCTGGAAGTAGTACCCGACAACAGCACCTTTTCTTCTTTTGCGCTGAATGATGCCGTTGTTTTTGAACATGAACCGGATGAAACAGCTAGTTTTTTCCACCCTACTAATCTTTTGGTAGAGGAAACGGAAACTGAAACAACCATCTCTTTTGTCCAGTTTGATATCAGCGAATTTTCTGGTCGTGTGGTGGATGAAGTAAACTTCTCCACGCGCTCAGGAATGGCCTCTGGTACCACCATGACAGTGAAACTTACTGAAACAGGAAATGCTTTCCACAGAGATACCACGACATGGAACAACAAACCTTCCACTGGAAACGAACTTGCTTCAGTGGTGTACGACGACCAAAGTGCAAGAAAAGTTTTTGAACCCAATGAAAATGCACTGGTGGATTATGTTAACAGCAAACTTGCAGCAGGTGCAGAGGTTGTTTCCTTTGCTATTGAATATAAGGACGGTGATGGCGGAGACCTTACCTGGATAGGTGGTAAAGGTGACGGTGCTTACGGCCCTCAGCTTGAAATGAGTTTTGACTATGGATACAATGGATTTGGTGTTGATGACGCTGTTGTTTTTGAGCATGATCCCGATGAAACAGCGGAAATTTTCCATGCCTCCAACCTGATGATTGAAGATACAGAAACAACACAAACCATCTCTTTTGTGAAGTTTAATGTTGCTGATATTGCCGGTATGGAAATAGTCGATGCTGCTTTTTCAACACGTGGACCCATGTCTTCAGGCAACGAAATGACCATTAAACTTACAGAAGCCGGAAGCGATTTTACCCGCTCTGAAACTACCTGGAATACCATGCCTTCTTACTCTGGCGAACTGGCAACAGTTTTACTTGACGATAACAGTGCCCGCAAGGTGTATGAAAACAATGGTGCTAATCTTGTGGATTATATCAACCAGCATACCCTGATGGGTGCAGAGGAAGTTGCCTTTGGTCTGGCTTATAAAGAAGGTGCCGGTGGTGAACTCAGCTGGATGGGTGGTGTTGGCGACGGTAGTTATGGACCACAACTGGAACTTACCCTCCGTCGTCCTCAGGAAGTAGATACTATTTACGTTATTGCAGATGCCTATGTTAGTGAAGAAAATTCTGCTGACAATTTTGGAGATGCCAACGACATGGGTATTCGCAAATCCGGCGATGGAACAGATCTGGAAACTTTCGTGAAATTCGATATCAGCGAATTGGCTGATGCTGTAGTAGGTAAAGTGAGTCTTACTGCCTACATTGGTCAGCACAACAGTGGTACCGAGCAAGATGATTTCTTTGTGGATGTATATGCTGTTGAAGATGATACATGGGCCGAAATGGACGTAAACTGGGATACAAAACCAGAAGCGGGCATGAAACTTATCGAAGAAAATGTTACCTGGTTTGGTGCTGGTCAGGATGTCGTTTGGAGCAGCGATGCCATTACACACTATATCAATGATGCGGTTGCTGCAGGGAAATCTACTGTATCTTTTGTTTTAAAAGGGAAAGATGACACCCCCGGAAATCGCTTATGGATGGCAGGAAGAGAGTGGAAACCTATGGCTACCAGCCTTATCCTGGATTATCTTACTCCTCCTCCGGAGCAGCAGTCGCCAGTTGTGGCAGATGCTTACGTTTCGCAGGTAGATGGTGAAAACGACCAGAACTATGGAGATCAGGCAGATCAGCACCTGGTAAATGATGATGCCAATGATGCTTCAAAATGGATATTCTTTAAATATGATATCAGTGGCGCTTATCAGGAAACTGTTTCTTCCACACTGGTTGCCTATGGTTCTATTCATACTGATTCTTCTCCCGGTCTTGAGGAACTGAACTTTGGCATTTATCCTGCTGATAACGTTGAATGGGAAGAGATGGACATTACCTGGGACACAAAACCTTCTGTAGAAAACAATATGCTTCTTTCCGGTACCTTACTACAGGGTGGAAGATGGATGAATCTTACCAGTGCTGCCTTTACTGAGTATATCAATAGTGCAATTGATGCAGGTAAGGATCATGTTACTCTGGTTGCCAAAGCGTTGGATGAAACTCCCGGACAAAGGGGATGGATTTCCGGCAGAGAATGGAATGCCAGTTACGTTCACATGAATTATGAACCCGAGGTGGCTTTACCAAAAATTGCTCCCAATGCCGGTGAATACATCAGTGAAGTGGAAGTAAGTATTACTACAAGCACGGCTGATGCCAGTATTTATTACACACTCGATAATACTACTCCGGATGAGGAAAATGGTACGCTCTACGACGGACCTTTTACCCTGGAAGCAACGGATCAGGTAGAGAACTTCAATGTACAAGCCATTGCTTATGCCCCCGAATTAAACCCGAGTGGTGTTGTTAGTGCTGCTTATACTATTGCTCCTGTAGGAAATCCGGTATTTACACCTACACCTGATGTATCTTATCAGCAAAGTGTGTTGGTATCTGTTTCTGTAGAACCCGAAGGTTCTGTTATCAGATATTCCGATGACGGAAGTGAACCTACTACTTTATACAGTGAACCTATTCTTCTTACGGAAGCTACCACTCTGAAAGCACAGGCTTACAATGCTGACTTCTCTTTCTCTACTGATATTGTTGAAGTTACTTATGATGTGGTGGAAACCGAACCTGCTCCTGGTGTGGGACCTGCCGGTGTTGGTTTTGCCGATCTTTCCAGAGAAAATCAACCTGCTATTGGTCTCTGGCTGCGTGCTCATGACCTGGAGGTTGCCGATGGCGAAAAGGTAAATGTTTGGGCAGACCAGTCTGGCAATGAAAACCATGCCACCAATGATGAATCACTTGTGGAAGAACCTATTGAAAACACCGGCGAGAGTTGGAAAGAAGCTCCTGTTTTTACTGCCAATGGTTTGAATGACTGGCCTACAGTTCATTTTGGAACGCAAATCGGCGGTGATAACCCTGATGTGAAAAATCTTGTTGTACCCGATGATGATAATCTTGATGGTAGTGCAGGACTTTCTATATTCCTTGTAATGAAACGTAATCAGATGCATGATGATTTTGCAGCCATCTTCCAGAAAAGAGATGTTCGGAATCAACCCGCACAGTCATCTTACGTACTTGAAATGGATGGTGGTGCTAATCCCAACAAAATGCAATTTGTGATTGCCCGCGATATTTTCCTGAAAAGCCAGGATGAATTTAACGACCAGGATTTCTACATTATCAATACCGCCATGAACAGCAAGCATCAACTTGCCAGTTTCATGACCAATGGCGAACTGAAAAGCAGTGCCCTGTATCAGAAAGTGATCCAGAATACGCATGCACCGGTGATCATTGGAGGTTTTCAACCTGTTGATATTGCAGAAGTTGTGTTGTTCAACTCTGATGTGAACAGTGCCCAAACTGTTTTGGTGGAAAATTACCTTGCTGCCAAATACAATCTTTCTCTTGTCGATGGCAGACTCTACAACAATGAAGTGTATGTTCACGACATTGTTGGTGTTGGTACTGCGCTGGATATTGCAGGAGAAGAAACCGAGCAGCATAACTTTAGTGCCGGCGGAGGGTTGCAGATCTTTACCACTGGTTTGGCAAATGATGGCGACTTTGTGATTGCCGGGCATAATGGCGCAGCCATTAACGATGATAATTCAGAACAAGCCTGGATGAGATATTGGAACGTTGAAACTGCTGGTAACGGCGGCGACGTAAGTCTGAGGTTCGATTTCGATACAGAAGGGGTTACCAACGATCCAAATACTGACTATAGTTTGTGGTATAAAACTGATGAAACTGCTGACTGGACCAATCTGGAACTTACACCTGTTCTTAATGAAAGAGTTCTTTCATTTGGTGTTGAAGATATTCAGGATGGTATCTATGCAGTAGGTGTTTCTGCCCCTGGTTCGGTCAATACTCCTGAAGAACTTACCGCTGAAAACGATGGATTCCATGTTTATCCCAATCCTGCCCATGATCAACTGATGGTTGATATGGAAAATACTTTCAACGGAAAAGTTGAAATCCGGATTCTCGACATGTACGGAAGAGTGATCGCCTCTGAAATGATTCAGAAAGATGCTTCCAACTTGGTACATTCACTCGACCTGAATGGACTTAAAACCGGAACTTATTTTGTAGAAGTGAAAGATGCTTCACAGCGTTCGATGAAACTGTTTATGGTTAGATAGAACAGTGGTTTAGTTTAGTTAATAGTTGGGAAAAGACTGCTCTACGGAGCAGTCTTTTTTTTGCTTCAACCCGGAGCATCGAAAAAAAATTCCAGGTTCGTTCAAAAATCATTTGTGTAAGTTTCTTGTGTATCCAAATGATTGTGAACTTTTCAAGAACCAAAAGTGAAAAGAAGTCAGAATATTAGCAAAAAGAGTTTAATTTTACCAGCAAAAACAGAGAACTATGGGCAAAACTTTTCAACGCAGACTTTTCGGGTCATTCATATTGATGATTATATGGCAGATATCTTCTGCTTTTGCTGTATCTGACACGATCCGGGATGAAACCGTAAAAACCGGGTGGACCTTTGGTGCTTTGCCGGCCATTGCATACAATTCGGATGAAGGATTTCGCTATGGTGCACTGGCAAATTTTTATTATTACGGCGATGGTACTACTTACCCCGACTATCTTCACTCTTTGTACTTTGAATGGTCGAGAACGACCAAAGGAAATGGATTAAACAACTTCTTTTATGATTCGGAGTATCTGATACCCGATACACGCACCACATTTGACCTGATGTATCTTACCGAACAGGCGCTTGATTTTTACGGGTTTAATGGGTATGAAGCGCCGTATAATCTGGCATTCGAAGATCCCGAAGACATGGGGTATTTTTCAAGGTTGTATTACAGGCACGACAGGAAACTGCTAAGGATCACGGCTGATTTTCAGAGAGATCTCGGTGTTGAGGATTGGAAGTGGCTCGGTGGTGTTGGATTTTTTGGCGTGCAAACCGGACCTGTGGATGTTGATAATCTCAATGAAGGAGTTGATCCGGAAGATGATGATTTTTTACCAAATGCCAGTATTTACAATGATTATGTCGATGCAGGCATTATTCCTGATGATTTGAAGGAAGGTGGCAATACTACCTTCCTGAAAGGTGGTGTTATGCATGATACACGCGATGAACTTGCCAATCCTATGTCGGGTATGTGGACTGAAGGTTTTTTGATGGCTGCCCCTTCTTTTATGGGTACGGGCAACTATGGATATTTACAGGCCGTGTTTATTCACCGACATTATTTTACACTTATAAAAGACAGGTTATCGCTTGCCAACAGATTGGGATATCAGGGAAAGCTGGCTGGTAATATGCCCTTTTACATGTTTCCTTTTATCTACAACTCCTATAAAACCAATGATGGATTTGGAGGGGCAAAAACTGTAAGAGGTGTGCGCAGAAACCGAATACAGGGAGAGGGAATTGCTTATGGTAACTTTGAATTGAGATACAAAGCCCTGAAGTTTCATGTCGCCAACCAGAATTTTTATATTTCAACCAGCGTGTTTGCCGATTTTGCCATGGTAACGCAAAAGTATGATGTTGATTACGGAAACACTCCTACTACCCTGATTGTTGCTCCTCAAAACGATACACCCCACTGGGGAACAGGAGTAGGACTGCACATTGTAATGAACAGAAATTTTGTGGTCGCTGTCAATTATGGAATGGCATTAGATGAGCAGGATGGAGATAGTGGTTTATATATTGGACTTAATTTTCTTTATTGAATATATCAATAGCATATGACCGTCAATTTTAGTTAATTAATGGTGATTGGCATCTGCCAATGCGTTTTATTTCAAAGGAAAACCTTACTTTTGCACCCGGCAAAAAGCACAATCGTTTGCCTTCAACCACTGTATTGACATTGTAAAACCGTATCACGAATAAATTATGCTGAAGGTTTTTCCGTATTTTATTACCTTTTTTCTTTTTATTTCTTTCTTTCCCCATACCGCTTTATCATCCCGTAGAACAAATCGTATCGTGCCAGAGGCACAAATAAAAAGAACACAAAGAACCCCTGTTATTGATGGTGTTTTGGAACCCAGGGTTTGGGCGAAAGCAAACATCATCAATGATTTTTCGCAGTATTTGCCTGATCATGATACCGATCCTTCGCAATATACTGAAGTAAGATTGTTGTATGACGATAAGTATATTTATATTGGTGCACTTTTGTATGATGCCGCACCCGACAGCATTTTAAAGCAACTGGGACAGCGTGATTCAGCGCTGAATGCCGACTTGTTTGGTATACGATTCGACACCTACAATAATCAACTTGATGCCTATACATTTGAAGTGTCTGCCTCTGGTGTTCAACGTGATTACCGGTTTCAGGACCGCACTTATGATGGTGTTTGGGAAAGTTCGGTAAAACTGCATGAAGACGGATGGACAGTTGAAATGCGAATACCTTATTCGGCTATCCGGTTTCCTTCTTCTGATTGCCAGAATTGGGGTATGCAAATTTATCGCACCATCAGAAGGCACCGGGAGTCTGTGCACTGGTCCCTTGAAGAGAGAGACTCAGGAAACCGCCTCATTTACTGGGGGAAGCTTTCCGGCATGTGCAATGTAGAAGCACCTTTGAGACTTTCACTAACTCCTTATTTAACGGTATCGGCTGATCACTTTCCGCACAATGTTGAAGGGGTAAGCAACCTTTCCGGAACTTTTGGTGGTGGCATGGATTTGAAATATGGTATAAACGAGAGTTTTACGCTCGATATGACCTTGTTGCCCGACTTTAGCCAGGTGCCCTCCGATAATCAGGTGAAAAATCTTTCTGCATTTGAGGTGGTTTTCGGAGAACAACGCCCTTTTTTCAACGAGTCTATCGATTTGTTTACACGTGGTGGTTTGTTTTATTCCAGAAGGGTGGGGGGAAGACCCGCAGAATATGGTTCTGTTGAAGATTACCTTTCTGATGATGAGGTTTTGGTGTCTAACCCCGATCAGGCCAACCTGGTGAATGCTTTTAAATTGTCTGGCAGAACTGTAAACGGACTAGGTGTGGGGTTGTTTAATGCCGTTACTTCCAATACACATGCGATCGCTGAAAATACAGAGGGCGAGAAAAGAAAAATTCTTACTGATCCTGCCACGAACTTTAATATACTCGTTTTTGATCAGGCTCTGCCCAATAATTCGTCGGTTTATATTATCAATACGAATGTTTTAAGAGGTGGCAATTATGGACACGCCAATGTTACAGGTGCAGGTACAACTTTGGCTAATGCCGAAAATTCCTATGAATTTCATGTTTCCGGTGCTTTTAATCAGTTATATCAAAAACAAGATTCTTTGCCCAATCATTTTGACGTGGAATTAGGTAGCAGATATAATATTTCTTTTGAAAAAACCAGGGGCAATTTCAGGTACGAACTAAGAAGAAATGCGCTTGATCCTTACTTTGATGACAATGATCTGGGGATCACGCATCGAATTAACCAAATAACAGATTTTTTGAACCTCCGCTATTCTTTTTTCAATCCCATATGGAAAATGAGAAACTGGAATAACCGTCTTGTTTTTCGAAATCAAAGCAGGTACAGTGATTACCGGATTGAGAATATATTGTTACAGTATACAACAAGTGGCACTACCCTCAATTACCTGTTTCTGCGAAATGGTATCTATGTGTTTCCTAAAGAACGCGTGGATTACTATGAACCCAGAAAAGAGGGAAGGTTTTTTGTTGAACCGGTTGCTTTTGGCGGATGGTTAGGGTTATCATCGGATTACCGGAAACCTCTTGCGCTTGATATGCGTGTTAATTATCAACGGACTCCGGGTTTTGATAAAACATACCTTGCTTATAACCTCTCCCCCCGCTACAGATACAATGATCAGTTATCTTTTACTACTTCTTTTGAAGTCAGCACCAATGAAAACAGTATAGGTTATGCTTATACTGATGAGGAAGACATTTTTTTCGGTTCCAGGGATGTTACTACTGTGGAAAATATTGTTTCCAGCGACTACATTCTTTCCAGCGATATGTATTTTACCTTTCGCCTCAGGCAATACTGGTCAAAGGGCGAATATAATAACTATTTTCTATTGAAGAATGATGGTTATGTAGATGTCGATCAGCATGTAAACGTTCAGGAGAACCAGGATTTCAACTTTAATTCCTTTAATATCGATCTGGTTTTTACCTGGCTTTTTGCACCTGGGTCGAGTTTAAACCTGGTTTGGAAAAATGCCGTTTTGCACGAAAAAACTGGTGCTGTTGATAATTATTTTGATAACTTTGATTTGTTGATCAATTCTCCCCAGTATAATAGTTTGTCTTTAAAAATTTTATATTATCTGGATTATCAGCAGCTAAAAGGAGCATAACTGTATGATTAAAGTAAAAAATATTCACAAGTCTTTTGGAACTCTTGAAGTATTAAAAGGGATAGATATTGAAGTGTCAAAAGGCGAGATCGTATCTGTTGTAGGTGCCTCCGGAGCCGGGAAAACCACCTTGCTGCAGATCATAGGAACCCTTGAAAAAGCAGACCAGGGAACTGTAATGATCAACAATACGGATCTGGGTCATCTCAATGACAGAGATATATCTTCCTTCAGAAATAAAAATATTGGTTTTGTTTTTCAGTTTCACCATCTCCTGCCCGAATTTTCTGCACTGGAAAACATTTGTATTCCGGGTTTTATCGCAAAGAAAAAAAAGAAAGAGGTAGTGACCAGGGCACATGAGTTAATGGAATTACTTGGATTAAACGAGAGAAGCGATCACAAACCTTCACAACTTTCGGGCGGGGAGCAGCAGAGGGTGGCGGTGGCCAGATCATTGATCAACAACCCGGCGGTGATCCTGGCAGATGAACCCAGCGGAAATCTCGATTCGGAAACTTCCGAAGACCTGCATCAACTTTTCTTTGATTTGCGTGAGCAGTTTCAACAAACTTTTGTTATTGTTACCCATAACAACCAACTGGCTGACATGGCAGACCGAAAGCTGCACATGACTGACGGATTGTTTGACAATCAAAAATAGTGCTCATCTGAAATGCTACCTGTCCAGGATTAAAATCATCTTATCCTATCATCTTTTCAAAATCCTCCTCATCGATGATGGGCACCTTGAGTGCTTCCGCTTTTCTTTTCTTCTCAGGTCCCATCTTTTCACCTGCCAAAAGGAAATGGGTTTTTGAAGATAACGACGATACATTTTTACCCCCTTTTTGTTCTATGATCTCTTTGAGTTGATTGCGCGAATAACGTTGAAATACTCCCGAAACAACAATATTTTTTCCCTCCAGTGGCATTGCTCCTGTGGGTGTTTCTTGTTTTTCTATCTCCGTTTGTATGCCTGCTTCACGCAATTCTTCAAGTTTGCGTTGGTTTTGTTCGTTGTTGAAAAAAGCGACGACACTGCCGGCAATTCTTTCTCCAATCTCCGGAACCTCTACCAATTGCTCATAAGTGCTGTTTTCGAGGTTGCTGAGAGAATAGAAATGACGTGCCAGTATTTTGGCAGTTGTTTCTCCGAGGTATCTGATGCCAAGTGCATACAGAACCCTTTCAAAGGGTACATTTTTGGACGTTTCTATGGCGGTAAGTATGTTGTTAACTGTTTTTTCCCTGAAACTGATCTTTTTTTCTTTCCCGGTTATCTCATCTTTGATCACCTTCTCCAAACCCAGCAGATCTTCGTATTTGAGTTTATAAAGGTCTGCATAGTGACGGATCAGGTTGTTTCTGATCAGTACTTCGATCCTTCCCTCACCTAATCCTTCAATATTCATGGCTTTCCGGCTGATAAAGTGCTCTATTCTTCCTTGTATCTGAGGTGGGCAAAATTCACTGTTAGGACAAAAGTGAAGCGCCTCCCCTTCCTTTCTTTGCAGAGGTGTGCCGCACTCGGGGCAGTGGGAAATAAATTCAACGGGTTTTGCCTTTGCCACACGCAAAGTTGTATCTACATCTACA
>CAYMLS010000012.1:11404-30709 GCA_964390665.1 uncultured Bacteroidales bacterium
AAGGTACGTGGGCGACCCTGAAGCCGATAATCTGGTGTCCCGAGATCCAGTTCTTTCATTTTATCCTGATTGTATAGAGAAGCACGTTTCACTACTGTGCCTGCCACCCAAACAGGATCAAGGACGGCAACGGGTGTAACGGCGCCTGTACGTCCTACCTGGTAGTGTATGTCAAGCAAACTGGTAATACCTTGTTCTGCTTTGTATTTATAGGAAATGGCCCAACGTGGGAATTTGCTGGTAAAACCCAGTTTCTCCTGTATCCTATATTCGTTAACTTTTATGACGATACCGTCAATGTCATAGGGTAATATTGCCCTTTGCCTGCCGGTTTGTTCTATAAAGGAGGTGATCTCTTCCCTTGTTGCACATTTTTGATTTAAATCTGAAACTTTGAACCCCCATTCCTTCAGTTTTAGCATGTTTTCAAAATGGGTGTGGTAGGGCATCTGCTCTCCATGAATGGCATAAATGAAACAATCCAGGTTCCGTTTGGCAACAAGCGATGAGTCCTGAAGTTTTAAACTGCCTGATGCTGCATTGCGGGGGTTGGCAAAGGGTGTTTCTTTGTTTGCTTTTTTGTCTTCATTGAGTTTGATAAAACTTTTGTGGGGCATTATGATCTCTCCCCTCACTTCAAATTCATCAGGGATATCCTGGGCATAAATTCGCAGGGGGATGCTCCTGATGGTTTTTACATTATTGGTAACATCATCTCCCTCAACACCATTGCCACGTGTTACTGCCTGTATTAATCTTCCTTTCTTATAGGTAATTCCTATGGCAACACCATCAAACTTTAATTCACAAGCATAATGAAAGGGTTCCGATATGGTTTTCCTGATTCTTTGATGAAACTCCATGATCTCTTCAATACTGTATGTGTTGGACAAGGACATCATAGGGTATTGATGACGCACCGTTTTAAATTTTTTCGTGATCTCTCCGCCAACACGTCGGGTAGGAGAATCTGCATGTGCATACGCTGGAAAATCTTTTTCCAGTTTTTCCAGTTCTTTCAGCAGCATATCGTACTCATAGTCGCTGATCATCGGATCATCGAGCACATAGTACCTGTGGTTGTGCTCATGGAGTGTACGGGTGAGTTGGTCAATTTTTTCTTTCGCCTTTTTGCTATCCATTTTTCAATAATTGGGTAAAGAGGTACAAGACTGTTTGTTGATTTTTTTCTTTCCAAAAATACACAATGAAATGTGCCCGACACTGAAAGTTTGATTCCCTCAAACAAAGTTAGAAAAAACCTGGGACGAGAGTTTCAGGGAGCAAATTTCAGGAACAGACTCATTCATTCAGAAGCAATCAAATAATACTTCTTTTATAACAACAAGGATGAAGTGAAAATGATAGAGGCAAATGCAAAAAAAACTTTACATGCCTCCAATAATAACATGCAGGTCTTGTGCATTTATGCACATTACCGGAATCTTTTTGGTGTTGTATATGATTCTTTCATCTTGCGATCCCAGAAGATTCCATGTGATCTTATCCGGATCCGTAGAAAACATGATCATATCGGCATTGATGGATTGGGCAAATTTGATACAGTTTGTGGAGAAGTTGTATTGAGGGGGAGAAAAATTGCTTGTGTAAGGGATCTGATGTTTGTCTAATATCTTTTTAACCTGGTTATGGTCTGCTCTTACTTTTTTCTGCACATATTCATCTTTATAGGCATCAACAAAGATGTGGAATTTGCATTGAAACAATTTGTAAAAACTGATCGCCCATTTTACCTTTTGCTTTGAACCGGGTTCAATACCCAAAGGAAAAACAATATCTTTAAACGCTGTGTCTCCTACAGGTTTTTGTACCACAAAAACAGGAACCGGGCAGCTTTTGATCAGTTTCAGTGCATAGCTGCCGAGTAAAAACTGAATGCCTTTTTTTCCGTGTGTGCCAAAAACCAGGAACCTTGCGCCGATTTCGCTGGTAACCTTTGCTACCGAGGTGAAAAGACTCCCTTCGCAAGTCATAAATTCCGTTGACACCTGATGCTGTTTTTTTACTTTTTCTGCAATGGTTTTTAACCGGTTATTTAACACTTCCGGGGTTTCATTATTTTTTTTCAGTTTGTTACGGGTGTTTTTATTGATTACATGAAGCAAGCATAAATCAAACTTCAAAACTTTCGCCATTTGCGTTGCATTTTCTATGGCAATATCGCCAACACTGGTAAAATCATACGCTACAAGGATGATTTTTTTGTTCTCATTTTCCATTTTAAATGTGTTATAGTTTTAAAAGTGCTTTGGATTTAAGTGAATGCAAAATGCTTTAAACCATTGCTTTTTTTGTATTACAGTTGTTATCTTTCCATTTTGAGCAGGTTACGTTCAGTTGAAAAGATAATTGCTTCCCGAACCAAATTTAGGACAGCAGGTTGTTTCTGATCTGCCCGAGGATTTACTTTCTTTTGTAATAATAATTGGTATTCTGTTTTTATTTTACTTATTCATACGTTTGTTACAGTTTAGGTTATATTTTTAGCAGGTATGTGCTTGGGGTAAAGGTTTGTATTTGTTTGTTGGATCAGAGGTTTGTGTTTGTATTTATTTGGAGATGGTTTGAAAGGTTTTACCTGTGGCAGTATCCAAAAGATTTAGCAACTCTTTTACCTGCGAAAGATTGTGTTGCTTTGTTTCATTCCGCAGTTTTTTTGCGCCCAGGGTAAAATATTCGTGATGAAGAATAAAACTTTGTTGTTTCAGGTACCAGTCTTTGAACGTAATGCGCCTGTTGCTGTTTTCGCTCCATTCGCGGTGCAAACGCAAGGCCGTAATGAAAAAGTCACCCCTGCCTATGTAGTCAAGGTCGGCATCGCATAATATTTTAGATAAAAGGTCTCTGGGGTTTTGGGGGATTTGTGTAGCCATGATCATTTCACAGATATGTTTTATCTGGTGCTTCTGATATTGATAACTTAAAAGTGTTTGTTCTGCATATTTACAGGCCAGTTCTTCATTGTTCTCGTATCGCCACAAAAAACCCGTATCATGAAATACTGCCGCAGTTCTCAACAAAACAAGGTCTTCTCCTTGTACATTTTCAATTTCCGCTATTCTGTCTACTGATTCGCATACATCAATCGTATGTTGGAAATTGTGATAGTATAAACTTGGTTTTAGGTCTTTTTTTAACTTGTCTAAAACCATTTCTCGCACGGCATCAAAATTCATTTCAAGCACTGAAACTTTTATTTATAATTATCATCAAAAATAGTTATTATGATGTTTCTATTGGTTCTTTTTGTCAATTATTTTTTTGAAAATCATCTCCATTGCCTTCTCATGTTGCAGACCTTTGTTTTTTTTCTATAAAACAATAAATTCAACCTTTTGGTTTATTCTTACATTTATTAACTTTGACGCTAATGGGGCTTTTCTTTGTCAAATATTCATTATATTTGTTGTCAAAATATTTCTGCATAAAAAGGAAATGATTACATTAACAATCAAAAATAAACCACAAGCGTTTTCTTTCAAAGCAATAAGCCGGTTTTTCCTTTTTTTATCTGTTTATAATTTGATAAAATAGGTCTCCGTTCTTTTGTTACGGGGGAGCTCGCTAACACACTGAATGCTAGTTTTACCATACAGCGCATTATAATCATGTGCGTGTGTGCCAAAAATTTTGTCATGGCTCGGTTCATATGATATGTTTTTGGTACCCTTATGAAGGGTTGGTTTGTGTAAAAACATGAAAATGAATTAATTTCCATGGATAAAAAAATAGAAGATATTCGTGTACTTTATGTTGAGGATGAAAACAGCATCCGCGAACTGGTGATGGATATGCTTGGCAGACGTATTTCATCGCTGTTCTCTGCCGAAAATGGAAAAACAGGATTGGAAGTTTTTCAGCAGATACAACCCGAAATTGTGATCACCGATATTAGAATGCCCGAGATGAATGGTTTGGAAATGAGCAGGAGAATCAAAGAAATATCCTCCTCTGCCAGAATTATCATTACAAGCGCTTATTCAGACAGTGCGCATTTTATAGAAGCCATAGAGATAGGGGTTGACGATTATGTTCTGAAACCCATTTCACGCGATAAACTTTTTCATGCCATCTATAAAGCTGCTGAAGGGATCTGGATGCAAAGAAAAATAGATAAACAATTTCAGACCATCTCCAAACTATATAGTGCCATTGAGCAAAGTCAGGGATTTGTTGTAATTTCTGATAAAAAGAAAAATATAGAATATCTGAACCCCCGTTTTACGGAAATAACAGGCTATAAACCTGAAGAAGTGTTGGGTGAAGATCGTGTTTTCACCTTTGAGCATTTGTGTGATCTAAAACATAACCATGGATTCAGAAAGGTTCTTGAAAACGGTGATCTATGGCGTGGAGAATATTCCATCAAACATAAAAACGGACACGTTATATGGCTCTATGGCAGTTTGTGCCCCGTATTTGACAACGATGGCAAAATCGTGTCTTATGTGCAGGTGGGCGATGATATTTCGGAAGTAAGACAAATGGCCGTGAATTTGGCCGATAAAGAAGACAAATTAAGAAATCTCATTGAGAAACTTGGTGAAGGTATTGCCATTCTTGATCTTACTTATGACATCGTTTACTGCAATGCCGCTATGGAAGAAATATTTGAGTGTAAAAACCTTTTAGATCGTAATCTGTCTTCTTTTGTTCGCCATCTGGAGGAAATGAAAAGATTGAGAAGCGCATCCAGTAAGCTGAAAATTGGAGAAAAATTACAGATCGATATTTCTATTCTAACAGCTGAGCAAAATGAAAAACAATTGAGTGTAACCTTTACACCACAGTTGAATGATAAGGGGGTAATTACCGGGCTTTTCTGTATCTTTAAGGATATTTCACAGGTGAAAGAACTCATTGAAGAACTGCAATCTGCAAGAGATGCCGCTGAAAAAGCATTTGAAACCATTGAAGAAAAAAATCAACAATTAAATGATACCAATGTAAAACTCAGACAGTCGGAAACAAAATTGTCTGAACTGAATGAGATTTTGATGGAATACATCAAAGCGACCGGGAAATAATTCTGGTTTTTCACCATCTCAGAAAAATGTTTTTCTTATATCCACCCAGGAAAAATCAGGTATTTGCAATTTGTTTATAAAGTGGTATTTGGGAAAGATATTCTACTTTTTTCTGATCGTGATTGATGAAACAGCAATAATGGGTAAGTCCATTGGTAAGTATGATGTAGGGGGTTTTGAAAGCAAAGTTATAGCGAACTGCTTGTTCAAAAGTCTTTTCTGTAATGGATACCTGAGGCGATTTGAATTCTATGATCATAACAGGTTTTAATTGACTGTTGTAAATCACAGCATCGGCTCTTTTTTTTAATTCATTGTATTTCAGAGGTGTTTCAACGGCGATGAGTCCTTTGGGGTATCCAAAGTCGTTGCATATCCAGCGAAGAAATTGTTGCCGCACCCACTCTTCAGGAGTGAGGGTCAGGTATTGTTTTCTGAAAGGATCGAAAATAAATTTCTTTTCGCCCCGCTGCTCGATCCTGGATTGGAAATAGGGTATGTTGAGGTTTTCCATTGCTTTTGTGTCTCATCCATATAAACATGAAGGAAGAACTCCTCTTTGATTATATGTTGTTGCTTGCCTCTTTTAAAATTGAAAAGAACTGCTGAACTGAGGCTGTTTCTGTTTCAAGTGCTTCTTTCAGTGTGCCTTCGAAGGCAACTTTCCCTTTATCAAGGTAGATGATCCTGTCTGCAATCCGCAGGATGCTCGATACTTCATGGGTTACCATTACCACGGTCATCCCGAGTTTATTCTTCAGATTAACGATCAGTTTATCGAGCGATTCAAGAGATATGGGATCGAGACCAGCGCCGGGTTCATCAAAAAACAAAAGGGGAGGGTCAAGGGCAATACTTCTTGCCAGGGCAGCTCTTTTGAGCATTCCACCACTAAGTTCTGAAGGATATTTTTGAAAAGCATCAGACAGGTTTACCAGGCCAAGTTTCATATTCACCAATTCATTGATCAGCTCATCGGAAAGATCGCTGTGCTGAACCAGTGGCAGTGCTACATTTTCACCTACGGTCATGGAATTGAGCAGTGCACCGTTCTGATAAAAAACGCCCATTTTTTTATACAGTTCTTTTTGGTCTTTCTCTGTTATTTCGGCAATGTTTTGACCCATTACCTTTACACTTCCCTCCACCACCGGATATAAGCCGAGGATATGCTTAAGTACGGTGGATTTACCACACCCACTGGGACCAAGTATAACAGTGATCTCTTCCCTGAACACATCAAATGTTATATCTTTCAGCACCTGCATATCTCCGAAAGATGCTTTGAGATTCTTTATTTCTATGGTTTTTTCTTTTTGCATACAAGATGTGGTAAGATGATCTTTTCAGATGAACTTCCTTAATAAAAAAGTAATCCTAAAATACTGTCGGCAATGATTACCAGCGAAATAGAAACCACTACGGCGGTTGTCGTAACTTTTCCCACCCCTTCGGCGCCGCGTACCACCCTGAACCCGTAAAAACTGCCCGTGAGCACAATAAGTGCAGCATAAACCTGGCTTTTTACAAATCCGGTGAGGATGTCCTTGTTTTTCATGACTTCATCCATGCGATTGATAAAAACCTCGAAGGTGATATCGAGATAAAAATAACCTGCCACAGCACCTCCTGCTATTCCTGCCACATTGGCCAGGATGATCAGAAAGGGCATGGTAAACAAACTGGCGTATATTTTGGGTACTACCACAAATCTAACAGGATTCAACCCCATGGTTTGTAAAGCATCCAGTTCGGAGGTTACTTTCATGGTGGCAATTTCCGCGGCAATGGCAGAACCACTTCTACCTGCAACCAATACGGCTGTAATGAGTGGCCCCATTTGGCTCATCATCGCAATAACGGTTAAATCAACAATATAAATGTTGGCTCCAAAGTTACTGAGTTGCTGAGAGGATTGTAATGCCATGACCAACCCGATGATAAATGACATAAAAACCACGATGATCACAGCATTCGCTCCAATCAATACAGACTGATTTACAAATTCCCCCTTTTTGGATGATTTCTTGTTGAATAACCCCATCAAACTCCAGTAAAACACATCTGCAGCAAGGGTCAGATAACCGTAGAGATAATCAGTGAAGAAGTCAGAAACATTTCCCCCTAATTTTTCGACCCAACCTGTTTTTTGAAAAACCTGCTTTTCTTTTTCTGGTTGCTTCGTGAAAAGCTTCAGTTTCTCATTTATCTCATCGGAGGCGCCTTCTGCTCTTGTGGTTACCCCCTCTGCTCTTAATTCATTCTGGATATGCTGGAGGGTAATTGCACCAGCACTATCAATATCTGTTAGTCTTTCCAGATTGATAATAACAGATTCTGCCCTGGTTTTTTTGATTGCCTTCAATACATTTTGTGATAAAAAACCACTGTTTTCGAGCATACATTTACCCGTTAAATAAAGCGTATTGTTTTCAAAACGATACGTGTTATTTTTATCTCTTAGGGTAAAAGAATCTTCTTTTGCAGGCATTGATCAGTTTTTTTTACTTCCAGACAATTCAAACCATCCCTTTTGGGCAAAATAGTGCAATTCTTCAAAAAACATATCGTTGATGGCTCCGGCAAAAAGATTCAGGTCTCTTTTAGACAGCAGCCTCGTATTCATTGCCGTATGTGAGGTAAGGATTTCATTGTTCTCATTATTGATGAGCTTAAAGTCAACATGTAGAAAAGCTATAAAATCTTTTTTCTCTTCCCTGACCTCTATGTTATAAACAAAGGTGGAAATTTTAAAGTCGGGCGCTGTTGTCCAGTATCTGTTGGCGGTAAATTCAAAAATCTGATTTTTTTGGTAGTAGTCCAGTAAATACTGTGTGAGTGCCTTATCCAGTCTTACAGCCCATTGATTATTGACAAAATAACGCAATTGGTGGGTTTTTTCTCTGATGGCTATTTGATGGGTTTCCAGGGCAGGATAAATTTCCACATCTTGAATTTCAACAGCGTAAGGCAAAACACTTAAACTATCTGAGAATTGCTTTTCGGCCGGAAACTCAAGTGTCATGTATTTTTCAACTGCTGATTTACCTGAGCGGCAGGCAGGTAATAAAAGGGGGATTAAAACAGCAAGGATAAAATATCTTCTCATATTTTTTACTTTTTAAGTTCAGGACAACCTATGGGTGATCTTTAAGCGTATTTGTTACTGAAGCTTTCTGTCGGGTATACCTTTGTTTCTTTCTCCTCTGATGAGTATCGAAGGATTGGAGTTGATTTTTCTGGAAACCTCTTCCAGGTTTTCAAGTGTACTTTGCAAAAGAATAAGGTTTTCTGTAAGATTTTCGCTACCCCTTTCAATGTCATTATCAAGTCTGATTAATATTTGCTGGGTTTGCTCAGCGGTTTGGGCCAGATTTTCTATCAAACCACTAAGATTACTTTCCCTGAGTGCAACTGAAATATCCCTCAGATTGCCTAATACTTCTCCAATTGTGTCACTTTGCATCAGGCTGTTGAATTTTGTGGATGCCTGCTGAAATTCCTCTGCGGTTACTTCAAAACTTTTTGTGATCTGGTTACTCTGTTCAACGGTTTCCTGAAGTTGTACACGGTTTTCCTGTATTACTTCATCAATAAGATCAAAAGAAGAGATGGCATTGTCTGAAAAAGCCGTAACACTTTCAATGGCGGTGGAAACTTTCTCCAGATTTTCTGGTTGGGTAAAGGCAATCAAATTGTTGAGTACTTCCTCTACTTTAAAGGCAATTACTTCTGCCTGCCCACTGATGTCTTCCACCAGTGAGGTTCCCTGTGGAATGAATTTTTCCTCTTCCAGGAAATCTGCATCGTTGCTTCCACCCCGTATTTCAATGGTTTTTAAACCGGTAATACCCATGGAAACGATATCAGCGGTGGCATCGGTTTTTACAGGTGTGCCCTCGCGCAGCGATAATTCAATAATAATCCGGCTAACGTCATCAGGGTCAATGAAAATATCGGCAATACTTCCCACATTGATTCCCATGTATTTTACCGGAGTTCCAACCTCCAACCCACTAACCGACACATTTCTATATGCCACGTAGTAGGTATCTGTGTTCTCAAAAAGTCTTTTGGCAGTAAAAAAACCAATGAGAATTAAAAGTAAGACAGAACTTACCAGGATAAAAATTCCCAGTCGAATTTTTTTTGCTTTGCTTGCCATGATAATATAAGTTTAAATGTTCTTTTGGCAACACTGTGATTTGTATCACCTGAATTAAGCATCTATATTGGCATATCGCGCATTTTTTTCAATGAATTCCCGGCGTGGAGGTACCTCATCACCCATTAGCATAGAAAAGGTTCTGTTTGCCTCTGCGGCATTTACAATGTCTACCAATCTTAGTTTTCTGTTTTCGGGGTTCATGGTAGTATCCCAGAGCTGTTCTGCATTCATTTCTCCCAAACCTTTGTATCTCTGAAAATGAATGCCTGTTTCCTTCCCGTCTTTTTTCATGCCGTTGATGATCTCTTTTCTCTCTTCATCAGACCATGCATACACTTCTTCTTTCCCTTTTTTTACCAGGTAAAGGGGTGGTGTGGCAATATAAACATACCCTTTTTCAATAAGTTCGCGCATATATCTGAAAAAGAATGTAAGTATGAGGGTGGCAATGTGACTTCCATCCACATCGGCATCGGTCATGATGATGATCTTGTGGTACCTGAGTTTTTCAATATTAAGCGCTTTGGAATCTTCATCTGTTCCCACATGCACGCCCAGTGCTGTAAACATGGTTTTAATTTCTTCATTTTCGAAGATTTTGTGCGGCATGGCTTTTTCAACGTTCAGTATTTTTCCCCGCAGTGGGAGTATGGCCTGAAATTTTCTGTCACGCCCCTGTTTAGCGGTACCACCTGCCGAATCTCCCTCCACTAAGTATATTTCGCACAATTCAGGATTTTTCTCTGAGCAATCTGATAGTTTACCGGGCAATCCTGTGCTGCTCAAAACGCTTTTGCGCTGTACAAGTTCACGTGCTTTGCGGGCAGCATGTCTTGCTGTGGCAGCAAGAATAACCTTGTTTACAATTGTTTTGGCTTCTTTAGGGTGCTCTTCCAAATAATAGTTGAGCATTTCACTTACCGCCTGATCAACAGCGCCTGATATTTCGGAGTTACCCAGTTTTGTTTTGGTTTGTCCTTCAAATTGTGGTTCTGCAACTTTCACAGAGATAACAGCCGTGAGACCTTCCCGGAAGTCATCGCCACTGATATCGAATTTTAATTTGGAAAGCATACCTGATTTATCGGCATAGCTTTTCAGGGTTCTTGTCAGTGCCCTGCGAAATCCTGCCATATGGGTACCACCTTCAATGGTGTTGATGTTGTTTACGTAGGATTGTACGTTTTCTGCAAAAGAAGAATTGTATTGCATGGCTACTTCTACGGGTACTCCGGATTTTTCTCCGTCCATATAAATGGGCTCTTCTATCAGCTTTTCGCGGGTATCATCCAAATACTGAACAAATTCCTTTAACCCTTCTTCTGAGTAAAAAGTCTCCATTACGGGTTCTTCCCCTTCTTTTTCAGTAGAGGTAACTCTTTTATCAATGATGCTGAGTCTTACACCCTTGTTCAGAAAGGACAATTCCTTTAATCTGTTGGATAAAATCTCATAACTGAAGTCGATGACCGGAAAAATGGAGTTATCGGGTGTAAACGTTACTTCGGTACCAGTACGATCGGTTACACCAATTTCTTTCACCTTGTAAAGGGGTTTTCCCTGGCTGTATTCCTGCTGGTATACTTTGCCGTCTCTTCTAACGGTTACTTTTAAATCAATGGATAAGGCATTTACACAACTCACACCCACACCATGCAATCCACCGGAAACTTTGTAGGTATCTTTGTTGAATTTACCACCGGCATGTAATACTGTCATGACTACTTCCAGGGCACTTCTTCCTTCTTTTTCATGAATATCTACCGGTATTCCTCTTCCGTTATCAGCAATGGTGATCGACCCATCTTCATTGATCACAGTATCTATCTGGTTGCAGTAACCTCCCATGGCTTCGTCAATAGAGTTATCCACCACTTCATAAACAAGGTGGTGAAGACCTTTGCTGCTAATATCGCCGATGTACATGGCAGGTCTTTTTCTTACTGCTTCAAGCCCTTCCAGTACCTGAATACTGGCGGCATCATAATTCATTTGTTTGGCAGCACTTTTGTCAATTTTTTCGCTCATATTTTTTGTTTCTTAATTAGGTGCAAAGATACAATTTTAAATCCGTTTTATCTGATTTATCAATCGTTATATGGGGTTTTTAAATGTGTAAAAATTATTTCTCCCTCAAAGTGGTTAATGTTTTGAATAACAGAACATTGTCAGTGTTGTTCAAAGGTGTTTGTTGTTGAACACTGTCAGTCTTTCACTTTTGGTTTTTTTTAAAAGGAATAAGATACACCGCCCAGCACATTAAAGCGCTGCGAAGGGTAATTGTACCAACGTTCCAGAGGTTGATTCTGCACGTTGTTGAGATTTAAAAAAATGGAAAGGATTTTTGTGTAACGATATTCTATGCCCAGGTTACCGTCTACGTGAAAACCATGGATCTCTTCCCGCCCGATAGTGCCATCCGGATTTTCAATCCTGGCATAAGCTGAGTTGCGGGCAAATGCATCAGCGGTAAGGATGATCTTGTCCTGTATGTTATATTTTGCTGATAAGTTGAGTTTCACCGTCGGTTCGTGCCAGGCCCAGTTTTCAGTTTCGGGGGTATATTCAAAATAATCTGCAGAAAACCTCAATTTTAGTCTTTCTCCCACGTTGGAAAAAACCTCTGCCCTGAAATTAAATACCCTTACATCATCGTACAAAATGGCAAACTTATTTTCCAAAGGTTCATTGAAATCGGTAATGAAAAACGGGTAGTTGCTGATGTTTTTATTTGAGACACCTATGTTGTAATTGGCAAAAGAACTGATGGCTCCCTTAAAACCTCCCCTGATCTCAGATTTCACATTCATGTAGGGCATGGCAAGCGATGTTTGGATAAAGGGATTGGTTTCCCTTAACTGCTGCAGGTTGTGTTTGTGTAATCCGCCACTGAGCGAGGCATAAGCATACAAAACATTCTCAACCAAACTAACCTGTGCCCCTGCCAACGGATAAAAACGCATGTAACTGGCCGTATCGGCTTGTAAGGAGGCATCTATTCCCACATAAAAATCAAAGTCTTTATAGGTGGAAGATAAGCGCGGGGCAATTTTCACCAGCCCTGTGTGGGCAGTGTCTGCTTCATGTTGATTGTAGAAATAATTCAGATCCAGATCCAGGTGGAACTTTTGTGTTTCCGCAAACCCCATAGGGTCTTCACCCAGGCTTTTTTCCATGGTTCCTGCCAGGTTGATCCGTTGTTCACTGGAATTGTAACTATCTGCAAGGTAATAATACTTTAATTCAACATCGTGGTGGAGTTTTTCTTCATCCAGAAAATTACTTTTAATGCCGATGGTTGGAGAGAAAAACTGAAATGTTTGCCTGATGTCTTTTTTTGTTAAACTGTCTACAAGATCTGAAAGAATGGGGTCATTCTCAAATTCAGAAGGTTTGTATCCGTAATAGTGCACCCTGTTGCTGGTGTAGTTCATATCGGCACGCAGGGTATGATTCCTGAAAAATCTTTTTCCAAAAAGGTTGATTTTGTTATCAATGAACCCGCTGTGTGCGTATTGATCAATTCCACCAGATGAAGAAAGATGCTTTACATGGGCACCATAGGCATGGAATTTAGATCTGAGGGTGTTGTAAAATACTTCAGCATAGGGAGTTGAATTGCTTCCCAATCCTGCTTTAACATGTCCTTTGTAAAGTTTGGCAAGTGGTTCACCTTTCATACGGGCTGCGTTGAGTGGTTCCACCTGAAACATCACCGGTATTTGTTTGGGGCTGATATTATAATCAAAAACAATATCTACGGTCATTGTGTCCCTGATCTCCGGGTTCAGGTTCAGTTTAAAAGCATCTGATATACTGGGTTCATAAGGCGCTATCACCTGTACTTCATCAAATTCAAGTTCCTGTGCACGGATTTGATCTGCTTGTATGATACAGATAGCCACAACAAATGCTGCCTGAATGATGGAAAAAACGGATGTTTTATGCATGGTTAGATTTTTTTTATTTTGGGTGTTGCGGTGTTTGTTTAAAATTCAACTTCTAATGTATCGTTGGTGTTTTGCTCATTTAGCAGCGCCTCCTGCTGGTTGATCTCCTCCAGTTTCTGAATGGCAATTTCTCTGAGTTCCTCACCTTTGTAGTTGTCAATGATGCTCTGCAAGGTATGTCTTGCCTGGAAAATATTTTCAAGTTCAAGATAATTGTCTGCCAGTAAGATAAATATTTTTGCCAGCCAATAATCATAGGAGGTAAGTGGGTTGATGAAGTCGAAAATTATTTTTTCTGTTTCGGTATAATTACCTTTTCTGAATTCGATATAGGCAATGTTATACTTTGCCTCGGCACTTAAAACATTTTCCGACATTTCATTGGTTTTCACAAAATATTCCTTTGCCATGTCGAGGTTGTTGTTCATGAGGGCACTGCGGGCGATCATCAGGTTTGCCTCCTGTATGATCTCGTTGGAAACTTTATCACTATCGAGTACTTTGTAGGCGACCTCAATGGTTTGATCGGGTCTTTCAAGGTTATTCAACGATCGCATCTGGCCTATTTTGGCTTCCAGTATGTTGGATCTGTACTCGGCAATTTCTTCGAGAAGTATATATTTTTCCAGGGCCGTTTGATAGTTGTTCATTCCAAAATTGATTTGTGCGGATCTTAAGGCAGCGTTTTCTGAGAATTTTGATTTGGGTCTTTCCAGCACACGATCATATCCTGCCAGTGCCTGTTGAAGTTCTTCGAGGCGATAGTCACATTCTGCTTTGTAAAAATTGGCATTGAGTGAGAATATCCCGTCCGGAAATTTATCCAGGTAGTTTCCGAAACTCTTGGAAGCGTTTTGGCAGTCTCCCTGCATATACCTGTTTTCTGCTGCTGTATAGGTAAGCGAATCCTGTTGGGCTGCCGAAACATCAGCAAAACCCAGTCCTTGTGAGAAAGAAATAAATTCATCTACACGATCCATGGCAACATAAATATTACGGATACTTGCCAATGCTTCCTGCGACTCCATAGAACCAGGATATTTTTCTACTACTTGTTTAAGCACTTGCAAAGCCCTTTCATCCTGTTGGTCATTAAAATAAATGAGACCCGATTTGAGCATGGAGCTTTTCACATAGCTTGAATTGGGGTAATTATTGATAATGTCGTTAAAGTACTTCAGGGCATTTGTGTTATCATCGGTGATAACATAGGTGCCTGCCAGTTCGTATCGGGCATCATCAGCAAAATTGGTATTGGGATAGTTGTTGATAAGCGACAAAAGTGTTGTGATTTTTTGGTTGAAATCACCTGTAACCCCGTATACCAATCCTTTCTGGAAAATGGCATACTCATTATCCTGTCCACCGAGATCGGCAGCACGGTCGTAAAACTCTATACCCGATGCGTAATTTTTGGTTACAAAATAGCTGTCTGCGATTCTTAAATATGCATCATTTCGATGTTTGAGTTGAATGCTGCTTTCACCAATAAATTTTCGAAAAGCGGTAATGGCTTGTGGATAGTTTTTGAGTTTGAATTGTGCGTACCCGAGGGTGTAGTTTGCCATTTTATATTCCGGCAACCTGAATGCACCTCGCGCGGTGAGGAACTGATTGAGAATGTCAACCGTTTCCTGGTAATTTTCTAACCTGAAATGGGCTTCCCCCTTCCAAAATAGCGACTGGGCTTTGATATTGCTGTTCCGGGGATGTTTTTCTGACTTGTCAAAATGCTCTACAGCACCTCTGAAATCCCCATTGTTGAATAGCTCCACGCCCCGGAAAAAAGCTACACGCTGATAGGCAGCGCGAAGATCAGGGGTGTTGAGGTTGATGGATTCCATGCTGGCAATAGCATCTTTATAGTTTTTGCCAGTGAGGTACAGATCGATTAAGTGCTTGTATGCTTCTTCGCGCCGGGGTGAGTTGGGGTACAGGTCAATATATTTTTGAAAAGAAAGGATGGCTTCATTAAAAGGGTTTAGTGATAACTCGAAGGATAATTTGGCATAATTAAACAGTGCATCCTCGCTGATCTCAGGAATAAAATCCATTTGATGGGCTTGTTGAAATGCACTGCGGGCAGAACGCCTCTGATCGGTTTTTAAATAGCTGTCTGCCAAAATATAAAGTGCATTTTGTGCCAGTGAATCGTTTTCGTTGGTTGCCTTTTCCAGATAACCAACAGATTCTTCAAACTGATCAGTTTGGTAATAAGCAAACCCCAGTTGATAATGGTCTTCACGGGTTTTATCTCCGGGTTTGGTTTCCTGGTGATAGGTAAGCAGGAAGGGGATGGATTCCCCGAACTGATCTTTGTTGTAATGCGCCTCGCCAATCATTCGTGAAATTTCTGCTGCTCTTTTGGTGTTTGATTTTTCTATCAGGGGAGTGGCGTAGGCAATGAGTTCGTCGTACTTTTTCTGTAAAAAATAAATATGGGTAATGTAGTAAGGCACGATCGGACCAAAATTTTCATCATCGTTCAATCTTTGCAGGTAGATCAGTGCGGTTTCATAATTTTTTTCGGTGTATGCTATATGTCCGTAGTAATAACTTGCCGACGGATAATAAATGGAGGAGGGGTTTTGAATGTTAAAGAATTGCTGCTTCGCTGCCTCATAGTTTTCATTTTGAAAGTGGGCATATCCGGTTTTAAACGTGAGTTCCTCTCTTTGTTCGGCATTCAGGTCGTATGTGTCAACTTTGGCAAACCACTCAATGGCTTCGTCAAAATCATTGTTGCGGTATTGCAGGTTTCCCATCTGAAAACTTGCCAGCCCCTGCAAAGGGTGGGTTGTGTGCTGGTTGATGAAAGTTGCAAGGTATTTCTCTGCATCGGGGTGGAACAGTTCTACAGCACAAATGGCAACATAGTACTGAGAGGTGATGTTGATCTCAGATCCGGAACCAGGATTTTTATCGATGATCTGCTGAAAAAGATCCTGGGCGGCGCCAAACTTTTTTTTGTTGTAAAGTTCCAGGGCCATCCGGTATTCTGCATCGGGCGACATGTAAATACTGGTTTTTTGTGCACTCACATACACCGAAAGGAGCATTAAAACAAGGATGGATAATGCTGAAAATCTTTTAGTCATAGAATGTATTTTTTTGCGAATTTACGAAGAAAAAGCCGATGGTGGATTCACGGGTTTTCAACAATTACAGAGGATTTATCAACATGATGGTGTTGTAAGGGGTCTGTAAATTTCTTCAAACTGCAAACGCAAAAAAGGTAGGATTATTGGATTTGAAAAAAAAGACAGGTCTGTAAGCCGGGTTCTGTAACATCCTGTCAGAGATGTTTCCTGCCATTTATCTGGGAGCAGATTCACACCTGCCCTCTAACGACCTACCCACCGGGATCGGGCGGGCAACCCTCTACCCCCGGTTTATTTGGTCTTTCAACGCATAAGGTTTACCCCACTGCAGGGTCACCCCTGTAGTGCGTGAGCGCTTACCTCACGTTTTCACCCTTACCCTGCCGAAACAGGGCGGTTATTTTCTGTGGCACTGGCTCTTGCTCTGCATTTATGATGCAAAGCAGCTTCCTGTTAGGAAGTATGCTGCCCTGTGTTGCCCGGACTTTCCTCCGCAAAATTTCTTTTGCAGCGGCAGGACGACCTGTCTTTATTCTTAATTAATGATGATGATTGTGTTTTTCGCCAATGATCTGATAAAGAAAAACTGGCTGTACTTTTTGCTTTATGAATTTTTGGAATGAAAAAACTTTACTTCTGTGGCTCCCATCCCGTAACGCGCATAAGAAGCATCGTAAAACTCAATGTTATCGGTTCTTTGCAACATTTTGTTGACCTCCGTCTTCAGAATTCCGTTGCCTACTCCATGTATAAAAACAATTTTACTGAGTCTTTCTTTCATTGCCTGATCCAGACACTTGTCCACATAGTCTAATTGTATGCGTAGCAGGTCTGATTTTTCCAGGTTGGTGAAATCGTCTACCAACTCTCCGATGTGCAGGTCAACTTCTGCAATCCGGTCGTCGATCTTATGTTTGTCGAGAAAAGATTTGGGGGCAGCGGGTTTTTGTGGTTCCTTCGGTTTTTGCTCTCTATACTTCTCCTGAAAGATTTTGATGGTTTCCTGATCATTTTTTTCCTCAAACAACGATTTTTTGCTTAATGCAGATAATTCAACAATGCTGGTAAAATATGCTTTTTTGCGCATAAGACTTTCCCAGACAAAACTATCTTCCTTGTAGATTTTCACCGGACGAAAATGAATCAGACCACTGAATGGGGCCAGGGGTGTTGTTTTTCCTTCCATGAAAAAAACAAACTGACAAAGGGCATTGCTCCATTTTTCTATTTCAGAACGTCCGATACTGCCCAAAAATAATGCCGCCTCCTCCTTAATGAAACCATAGTCGGTACCATGATATGACCCTTCATAGTTTTGAAAAAGGTTGAATAAAACATTCCATCCGGTATGGTTTACCAGATAAAGGTCTAATGATCCGGTGAGGGGATTGTCCTGAATATCAGGTACAATGACAAAATAAATGCCTTCCGCTCTTTGCTCTTTGTTATTGGGTATAACATTCAAAGGGGTAAATTCCTGGTCTTCATCTTCTTCTTCCTGCAATTGCCCGGATGATGCACTGTAGTTACCTTTCAGGTTTTCTTCTATGGCACTCGATCCGGTTTTGATCACATCGGCCGGCATAACAGGTATTTCAAAACCATCTGCAATGGTTACATACAAAATATTGTCATCGCTGATGCGGGTAATGATACCACCACCTTTTTCATTTAAGAAACTTACTTTATCTCCTGGTTTGTATTTCACAAGGGTTGTTTTTTGCTGTTTGTAATTCCGAGTGTATGATGAATGCAAAAATACAGGTTTTGTTTGTCTTGCGCATAATGATCATTGACTAATAATCATAAAACTTTTGATTATTTTGTGAAAAAGCAAAGGATGAGCGTAAAAGTTTATAATTTTGACCCCGGATAAGTATTGATGGGGTATTTTTGGTAAAGACTATACCTGATCTGAATGCAGCGAAAATTTTTGAGAAACCTGGCCCTGGTGCTGGTTTTAAATCTGTTAATCAAACCCTTCTGGATATTTGGGATCGACCGGACTGTTCAAAACACAGTTGGGGCAGAAGAGTATGGATTTTATTTTGCTGTATTTAATTTCTCTTTCCTCTTTTATATCCTCCTCGATTTTGGCATTACTACCTTCAACAATAAAAATATTGCACAAAACAACCATCTTCTCAGCAAGCACTTGTCCAACATTATTGCTCTTAAGGTACTCCTCTTTTTTGTATACCTGGTATTTACTTTCGGTAGTGCCTTTTTTATTCAATACTCTGCAGAGCAGATTAAGCTTCTTTTTTTCCTGGGAATCAATCAGTTTCTGATCAGTTTTATCTTATACCTCCGCTCCAACCTGGGTGGGTTACACCTTTTCAAGACCGATAGTTTTATTTCCGTTCTCGACCGCAGCCTTATGATTTTTATTTGTGCTGTTTTGTTGTGGGGAAATGTTATCGATGAATTCAAGATATCCTATTTTGTGTATGCCCAAACATTGTCATTGCTGGTTACTGCCCTTATTACCCTTGTCATTGTTTTGGGAAAAGCCCACACACGTGTCATAAATTTAAGGTGGAACCGGCCTTTTTTCATGATGATGCTCAAGCAAAGTTTTCCTTTTGCTGTGTTGGTTTTGCTCATGACCTTTTATAGTCGGATAGATAGTGTGATGCTGGAACGACTTCTTGCTGACGGCGCCAAATATTCAGGTATTTATGCTTCTGCTTTCCGTTTGCTTGATGCAGCCAATATGCTGGCCTATTTATTTGCTGTGCTCTTGCTGCCCATATTTGCCCGTATGCTAAAGCAGAATGAACCTGTTGAGGAACTGATTCAACTTTCCTACACCCTCATTATAACACCTGCCGTTATTATCGCAGTTACTTCTTTGTATTACGCTGAGGAATTTATGCGTCTTTTATATCCTATTCACGAAGGTGAATCCTCGCTTGAATTTGCTTACCGTATCGAGCAAAGTTCAAAGGTCTTTGGGTTGTTAATGGGTAGTTTTTGTGCCGTTTCCACCATGTATATCTTCAGTACACTTCTTACCGCCAACAACAACCTTAAGC
>CAYMLS010000013.1:0-30684 GCA_964390665.1 uncultured Bacteroidales bacterium
TTCTTCACAAAAAGTATTTTTTTGCTGCATGATTAAAAAACGACTAAAAAATCAGGAAGTTAACCCCGATTTTTGAAGCAGGAATGTGAAGTCTGTTTTCTCAAATTTTTCTTCAAATTGTTGAAAAACAAAAGGAAATAATAACTACCTTTGCACCCTGCAAAAAAATGACCGTTTTATCAACACTCCATTTAAAAATTTATCAACAAATTAATGTTGATAAATTTGGGTGATAAAAAAAATAATCTTAATTTTGCACCCCTTTTAAAAAGAATGTGTGCTTTAAAAATAACAAATACAGCAAATTAAGCAAAAGATGAATACATTAAGTTATAAAACAGTTTCTGCCAACAAGCAGACCGTAACCAAAGACTGGGTACTTGTTGATGCTGAAAACCAGATTTTGGGGCGATTGGCCAGTAAAGTAGCGAAAATGGTTCGCGGTAAACACAAAGTAAACTTTACCCCCCATGTTGATTGCGGAGATAATGTAGTAATCATTAATGCCGAAAAAATACAACTTACAGGCGATAAGTGGAATCAGAAACGGTACATTCACCATACAGGATATCCTGGTGGTCAGCGTTTTACTTCTGTAAAACAAATGCTGGCAAAAAAACCCACAGAAATCGTCAGAAAGTCTGTAAGAGGAATGCTTCCCAAAAACCGCCTGGGAGACGCAATTATTAATAATGTTCACATTTATGCGGGTAGCGAACATCCACACGAAGCCCAGCAACCCACCCAAATAAACCTTAATTCAATCAAATAAGCAGCATGGAAGTTATCAACAAAATTGGACGTAGAAAAACTGCCGTAGCAAGGATTTATCTGAAACCAGGCAACGGTGAAATTACTATCAATAAAAAAAAACTTAACGATTATTTTACTACCGGAATACTCCAGTATGTTGTAAATCAACCTTTCGAACTTACCGGAAATCTGGGTAAATATGATGTTAAAGTAAACCTCGACGGTGGTGGTATCAAAGGACAGGCTGAAGCCTTAAGACTGGCAATTTCCAGAGCATTGGTTGAGATCAATGGAGAGTGGAGACCTGCACTCAAATCCAAAGGTTTGATGAGAAGAGACCCACGAATGGTTGAAAGAAAAAAACCAGGTCAGAGAAAAGCAAGGAAGAAATTCCAATTCAGTAAACGTTAATCTTATCAGGAAAATATTTTTAAAATGGCTAGAACCAATTATAATGAACTCTTAGACGCCGGTGTACATTTTGGGCACCTCAAAAGAAAGTGGAATCCCAATATGGCTCCCTATATTTTTATGGAAAGAAACGGGATCCATATCATCGACCTGAATAAAACCATTGCCAAAATTGATGAAGCGGCAAATGCACTCAGGCAAATTGCCAAATCCGGCAAAAAAATACTCTTTGTAGCTACCAAAAAACAAGCAAAAGATGTGGTCTCGCAAATTGTGAAACAGGTAAACATGCCTTATGTCACAGAAAGATGGCCCGGTGGAATGCTGACCAATTTTGCCACCATCAGAAAAGCAGTCAAAAAAATGTCTGCCATTGATAAAATGTCTTCTGATGGCACCTTTGATAATATATCAAAAAAAGAAAGACTTCAGATCACTCGTGAAAGAGCAAAACTGGAAAAACAATTTGGTTCCATTGCTGATCTCTCCAGATTACCCGCAGCAGTTTTTATCGTAGATATTATGAAAGAACATATTGCTGTTGCAGAAGCACACAAACTTAACATCCCTACTTTTGCTATCGTTGACACCAACTCCAATCCCAATGAGGTGGATTTTGCCATACCCGCCAACGACGATGCTTCAAAGTCTATCTCTATTATCCTGAAAACAATGGTAGATGCGGTTCAGGAAGGTCTTACCGAAAGGAAACTTGAAAAGGACAAAGCCATTGAAGAGGAAGAAAGAGATATGGAAGACGATCAGGATAAAGTTGTGGAAGGCGCTTCCATTGCCGAAGCCGAAGACCTGGAAGATGATCAGTCTGAAGCTGCCAAACTCAGAAGAAAAGCAAAACCCAGAGATGAGGATGATAGCGAGGGTCATGGAGCGAAAAAGCAGGTAAAATCACCCCGAGGTGGTGTTGCAGGAAAAAGACCCAGAAAATAATTGAATCGTATATTTTTAATACTTTAAAATAATCAAATACAATGGCAAATATAACTGCTGCTGAAGTAAATAAATTGCGCAAACAAACTGGCGCTGGTATGATGGATTGCAAAAAAGCACTCGTGGAAACAGACGGTGATTTTGAAAAAGCAATTGATATTCTCAGAAAAAAAGGTCAGAAATTGGCTAATAACAGAGCTGACAGAGCCGCCAATGAAGGTGTTGTTCTTGCTAAAGTTTCTGATGATAAAAAATCTGCAGCAATCATTATGTTCAACTGTGAAACCGATTTTGTTGGCAAAAACCAGGAAACAATTGAATTTACCCAAAAATTACTTGATCTGGGACTGGAAAAAGGATGTAAAAATGCAGAAGAACTTAATGCTGCAAATGTAGATGGAAGAACTGTTAGCGAACATGTAACCGATATGATCGGTAAAACGGGTGAAAAACTTGAACTTGGCCAGTTTGATATCATTTCAGGAGAATCTGCCTACGCTTATATTCACCCAGGCAACCGTGTTGCTTCTATTGCTGCTTTCAACAAATCCGGAGTTGATGACCTTGATACCGCCGGTAAAGATGTTGTAATGCAAATTGCTGCCATGTCTCCTGTTGCGCTTGATAAAGATTCAGTTCCTGCCAATGTGATCGAAAAAGAGATCGAAATAGGAAAAGATCAGGCCCGCCAGGAAGGAAAACCCGAAGATCTGCTGGAGAAAATCGCATTGGGTAAATTGAATAAATTCTACAAAGAGAGCACATTGCTTAACCAGGAATTTATCAAAGACAGCAAGAAAACTGTAAAGCAGATGCTTTCTTCTTACGATAAGGATTTGACCGTTGTCGACTTTAAAAGATATGCGCTTTCTTAATCGGAGTGAAGCTATCTAAAATATAATTGGTTTAGAAGGAGGGATATATTTCACTATATATCCCTTTTTTGATGCATTTTTGTATTTTACCATAAACTACAACGCTTTTATCAGAAGCCCAAACAGTAAGAAATTTAGCAGGAAGGAGAATAAGGATCGTTGGTTCATAAAAAGTTACTCAACACTTTAAGAAACAGGAAAACTGGCAAATGATATGTTTCGGCATTTGCTGCAGGGCAGCAAACCGGATGCGCTTATAAACGTTGGTTTGTCTGCTGATCATCTGCTTTTAGTAACAAACCGGACCTCATGGGTTTAACAAAAGATTGACAAAGGAATAAAGCGATAAAAACAAATTTTTAGTTTTAAAAAACAGTTGAGCCGATCCATAACAATGCTCTTGACCCACAAACATGGGATTCTACTCCTCTTTGGTGGGAAGTTGGCAATAAATATTGATGGGCAAGATCCCCTATAAGAAAAGAGCGGGGCAGGCATATGAACTTATTAATCAAATTATAAAGATATGAAACATTACAAAAGAATTCTTCTTAAATTAAGTGGTGAGTCTTTGGCTTCCAAAGATGGATATGGGATTGGTGCTGAAATGCTCGGGGCATATGTGGATGAGATCTCTTCCGTTTATAAGCACAATACAGAAATAGCAGTGGTATTGGGAGGTGGAAATATTTTCAGAGGGCTTTCTGGAAGTAATCAGGGTTTTGATCGTGTACAAGGTGATTATATGGGTATGCTTGCAACAATTATCAATTCACTGGCTTTACAATCCGCTTTGCAAAATGCCGGGATACCCTCCGTTGTTTTATCGGGTTTGGCCATCGATCCCCTTTGCGAAAAAATGAGCCGCCAACGCGCCATTAATTATATTGAAAAAGGATTTGTTACCATTATTGCGGGTGGTACCGGCAACCCATACTTTACAACCGATTCTGCAGCTGCACTCAGAGCCATCGAGATCAAAGCTGATGTACTTCTGAAAGGAACCCGTGTGGATGGTATTTATACCGCCGATCCTGAAAAAGATCCCGCTGCGGTGAAGTTTCATGAGATAACCTTTGAGGATGCATATGCTAAAAATCTTAGAATAATGGACCTTACCGCCTTTACACTTTGTCAGGAAAACAATATACCCCTTATTGTTTTTGACGTAAATAAAAAAGGAAACCTGAAAGAAATATTGATTGATGGAAAACCCAATGGTACGCTTGTAAAAAATTAATTGTCTCACCGGTTTTTATCTGAAAAAGATTATTTTTGCAATGCTATACAACCAAAACATTCAACCCTAAAACAAAACTGTTATGAGCGAAGAAACTTCCTTTTTGTATGATGAAGCAGAAGAAAAGATGGACAATAGCATTCAGCATCTTGAACGCGAATTCGTTAAGATCAGAGCCGGAAAAGCCAATCCACAAATGCTGGATAGTGTGAAGGTAGATTACTATGGAACCTTAACCCCTCTTTCTCAGGTCTCTAACATCAATACGCCCGATCCCAAATCTATTGTGGTACAACCATGGGAAAAAAGTATGTTGGGCCCCATAGAAAAGGCGATTATGGCTGCTAACCTTGGTTTTAATCCTCAAAATGATGGAACGATCGTTCGTATTATGGTTCCACCTCTCACAGAAGAAAGAAGAAAAGAACTGGTAAAAAAATCAAAAGCTGAGGCTGAAAACTGCAAGGTAAGTATCAGAAATGCCAGAAGAGAGGCGATGGATGCTGGTAAAAAACTCGAAAAAGAAGGTACCCCTGAAGATGAAGTGAAAAGACTGGAATCTGATATACAGGAACTCACTAACGAATACATCAAAAAGGTTGACAACTTACTGGATGAAAAAGAAAAAGATATCATGACGATATAACATCCTTTCTATCCCGAAAATCTTATCCCGTAAAAACCGAATTTATTCGGTTTTTTTTATGTCGTGCAATTCAGACATATTTCAGGTAAGTCTTTGTTGTTTAACAATCTGTATCTTAAATCATCCATGGTTTCTGAGTGCCACAGATCTCTTTTGTCAGGTTCAAAAAGACCAGATGCATGATCGGGAGTTTTATCAAAACAACATGCTACCATTCTTCCTTCACTTGTAAATACAGCATGACTCCATAACCTGAAACACCCTCTTTTCTTATTGGATTTTTTGCTTTTGGAGTTGTTTTCTGCTCTATACCGATTGTATTTTTTCAATGTGGTTGAAAATTTCTCCAACCCTTCATCACTGTATATTTGCATGCTTTTGTATTCAAGGCTGTTGGCGCCCAGGTCTTTCGATAGTCTTTTTATTTCCTGCACCTGATGCTCATTGGTTTTATTTACCAGGAATTGTATTACAACAAATGGATGTTTGCTACCAAGTTGCTTCCTGGTTTCAGATAGCAAACGAATGCCTTCTGTTACCAGATGAAAATCACCTCCTTTTCTGTATGTTTGGTAGGTTTGCTGATCGGCACCATCCAGCGAAATGATCAACTTATCAAGTCCTGCCTGAATGATCTTAATGCAATTTTCTTTATTCAGAAAATGACCATTGGTAGAAATAACGGTGTAGTACCGATGGTATTTGCATTTCCTGATCATGGCGGGAAGTTCAGGGTTCAAAAAAGGCTCCCCCTGAAAGTACAGGTTGCAGTAAAACGCACTTTTTTTATAATGTTTCAGCAATCTTTCAAAAAGAGACAAGTCCATCAATTTTTTCAACCTTTGGGTTTTTTGACATCCTATGGCACATTCAGGACAACGTAAATTGCAAATGGCGGCTGTTTCAAGACTTAATGAAAAAGGATCGCCCCATACAACCGGCTTTTTAGATATAACAGATGCAACGTATCCCGATTGTATTTTCAGATAATTGACAATACGTTGAAAATGAAGCATCTTCAATAAACGGAAAAGTTGATTTATTGTACTTAAATTTTGAAGCCTGTTTTTCATCTGTGTATAATTTTTATTAAATCGGTCAGATGGAGCTCGCTAAAACTCTGACTGGATGCTTTACATTGCCACGATTTATAATCATGCACGTGTGTGTCAAAATCTTTGTCATGGCTCGGTTCATGATGGGTTTCTGAAGGTTTGTTGCCGGAAAATCCGAAACCTTACATTCAGTTAACTTTTAGATTTAACTTTCATGTTGAGGCTTTCGGAGTGAAACTATTTCGATGACAGTTGCTGATCTTCTTCATCAAATTCTTTTCTGAAATTTTGAACCAGTTTCGATTTTGAGAAAAACTCAATGAGAAAAATGCGCAAAACGCTGTAAGAGGGTATGGCTACGATCATACCGAAAACCCCACCTACCATCCCCGCAACCATAAACACGATGAAGATTTCCAATGGGTGCGCCTTTACACTTTTGGAGTAAATCATGGGTTGAAATACACTCACATCAAAAGTATTTACAATGATGAAAGAGGCCAAAATAGCAATGATCATTGGCAGCATTTGGGTGTAAAAATCAAGATGAAGATTTACCGAAATGCCGAGCAATACACCCAGAAATGTGGCGATAATCGGACCGACATAAGGGATTATATTGAGCAAACCGGCAAAAAAACCAATCACCAAAGCGTTGGGTAATCCAATGATCCACATGCAAAAACTGATAAGAAGAAATACAAGGGTAAGATCCGATATCAATCCGATAAAGTACCTCCTGAGTAAAAATTTGCTTTTAAATAATATTTCCCGCGCCTCTTGTCTGTGCTTATGGGGTGTGAAAAAAATGATCATGCTCGAAAAAAGGTTTTTTTCTTTCAGGAAAAAAAAGGTGATGAAGCTTATGGCCAGGAAACCAAAGAAAATCTCCGCAGTCAAATTCAGGATCGAATTAAAAAAATTAGAGAACCTGTCGAAGGTGGCGATATCAATCAATTCCGAAACCAGTTTGCTTCCTATGGTTTCATTGGGAGCCAGCAGTGCCCATGAACGTAGCAGTGTTTCCAACTGGAAAAAAGGTTCTTCTAACCCTTTTGTAATGGCAGCTACATCCAATTGGTTAATAAATGCAGCTTGCGAGGCCATCAAAGGAAAAACAAAAGATATAAACAAAATAACCGCTACCATCATAAAAAACAATGTTATCAGGGCCGATACACTGGCAGGCATTTTAATATTGCGAATTCTTATGCGTTGAAGGAACTGCACAATTGGCTGACCTAAAATAGACAATACTGCCGAAATGATCAGGTAAATGATGATGCGGAAAAAGTACCAGGCAAACAGACCTCCGACAACAATCAGGATTATGATAATGGTATTTTTGAGCGTTTTTCCCATAAAAACAAACGGTTAAAGAATTCTTTTCAACATATAAAATGAATATGCGATTTTTTTTCAGGCGTTTTGTAGTGATTCAGAATTTCTTTGGTTCTGCTCTTATCAAAAGTCAGTTGCTTTTTTAGTATTTCAAGAGATGAAAAACGTTTTTCATCTCTTATTCTTTCGGCAAAGCATAAGGTTACGGTTTCTCCATACACTTCTTCCTTGAAATGGAAAACGTGTGCTTCAATGGTAAAGTTTTCTTTATCGAGGGTTGGTCTTATACCAATATTGATCATGCAACCATACCATTTTTCATGATGGATTAACCAGCCGGCATAAACTCCCTGGGGAGGAATGATCTTTCCTGTATCAAAAGGTTCAAGGTTGATGGTAGGAAAACCCATTGTTCTGCCTACCTGATTGCCGTAAACAACTTTGCCGGTCAGTGGATAATAATAACCAAGGTACTGCGACCAGCTCTTTACCTGCTGATTTTTTTCTGTCAACTCTGCAAATGCTTTTCCGATATTTTTATTAATCCCATCAGGGCTGATCCCAAACCCCAGATCAAATTGTCCTGCACCCATCAAAGTGTGGTTTTCCAGAAATTTTTTATACAGATCTATAAAATCTTCTTCTTTTACTTCAACAACATGATGAACAGGAAGTTGCTGGCATAAATACCTCCTTTCGGGTTGGTTTAAAATAACCGGATGGTCAACTGCGGGCAAAACATCTAAAAACAATGTATTTTTGAATGAACCTTCAGGGTTTTCGACAATTTCTTCAAACGAAGTTGAAACATATTGGAAAAAGGTACAGGCAATGATTCTCGAAAATTTTTGGTTGCTAATATTATCAAAACTGTTCAAAGTATTCAATCGTTATTTTTAAGTGTGAATTTAAAGGTAAAAAACATGCTAAATTTAATGATTATTAGAGAATTTTCGTTGATTATGTTTTCTTTCTGAAATATTTTTTATCAAATCTACTCAAAACCCATCATGAATTTGCTGTTCGTGAAATTTTTTGATTATTTTTGGAAGTTAGAAAAAAATTACGTGAATTACTATATGTAAAGACCTCCAAATTCACTAATATTGTCAGCAAATAAATAATCATCAGTAAGCATAATCATTTAAAAATTCAGGTTGATGGAACACATTAAAGGAAAAATTTCACAGGTTATCGGACCTGTTGTAGACGTAACCTTTGAAACTACCGAAAAACTGCCTAAAATTTATGATGCTCTTGAGGTAGTGAATGAGCAGGGTGTCAGAATTATTCTTGAATGCCAGCAGCATATGGGTGAAGATACCGTCAGGACGGTTGCCATGGACTCAACAGATGGGCTTTTCAGAGGTATGGATGCAGTTTGCCTTGATGAACCTATCACCATGCCGGCTGGTCAGGAAATCAGAGGGCGGTTATTTAATGTAATTGGTGATCCTATCGATGGTCTGGGTGAAGTAAAAACCGCCAAAAGGTACAGTATACACAATGAGGCACCGAAATTTGAAAACCTGAAAGCCAGTACGGAAATTTTATATACAGGGATTAAAGTAATTGATATGCTCGGACCTTACCCCAAAGGTGGTAAAATCGGATTATTTGGAGGTGCCGGTGTAGGGAAAACGGTATTGATCATGGAGCTGATCGACAATATTGCAAAAGGATACCAGGGCATGAGTGTGTTCGCTGGTGTTGGTGAAAGAACAAGAGAGGGAAATGATCTGCTGCGCGAAATGATCGAATCCGGTGTTATACGCTATGGTGATGATTTTATCAAATCAATGGAGGAAGGAAACTGGGATCTTTCAAAAGTGAACCGTGAGGAGCTTGCCAAATCGCAGGCAACACTGGTGTTCGGGCAAATGAACGAACCGCCCGGAGCAAGAGCAAGGGTGGCACTGTCTGGATTATCTGTTGCCGAATATTTCCGCGATGGAGACGATGAAAGCTCCGGATCTGATATTTTGTTTTTTATTGATAATATTTTCAGGTTTACACAAGCCGGTTCAGAAGTATCTGCCTTGCTCGGCAGGATGCCATCGGCAGTGGGTTATCAACCCACATTGGCTACCGAGATGGGTTTGATGCAGGAACGTATTACCTCCACCAAACGTGGGTCTATTACTTCAGTACAAGCTGTATATGTACCTGCAGATGACCTTACCGACCCGGCACCCGCAACCACTTTTTCGCACCTGGATGCCACCACAGTTCTCAGCAGGAAAATTTTTGAATTAGGTATTTATCCTGCTGTAGACCCGTTAGACTCCACTTCCCGTATCCTTACACCAGAAATCGTTGGAAAAGACCACTACAATACCGCAAAACAAGTGAAAATGCTTTTGCAACGCTATAAAGAACTGCAGGATATCATTGCCATTCTGGGTATGGACGAACTTTCTGAAGAGGATCGGCTGGTGGTCAGCAGGGCACGAAGAGTACAAAGATTTCTCTCTCAACCCTTCCATGTAGCTGAACAATATACCGGACTAACGGGTATTTTTGTTCCCATTGAAGATACCTTGAAAGGGTTTAATATGATCATGAATGGTGAAGTCGATGAATACCCCGAAGGAGCATTTAACCTGGTGGGATCTATTGAACAAGCCATTGAAAAAGGAAAAGCACTTCTGGAAGATTCTGTTAAAAAATAGAAATTGAAATATGTATCTGAAAATTATTTCACCACAAAAATTTGTCTATGAGGGCGAAATCGTTTTGATCCAGCTCCCCGGTAGCATGGGATCTTTTGAGATCCTTCACAATCATGCACCCATTATTGCGCGTATCGAAAAAGGAAAAGTGAAAGTGATCGACGAAAAACGCAATAAATTTTTTCTGGAAGTAAACCCCGGGATCGTGGAAGTAAACAACAATCAGATTGTTTTGCTTACAGAATAATTTTTTTTAATATCAGTCCCTTCCCGGAATTGCCCCCAAAACACCTGTCTCATCTCTGTTGGTTTGTTATGTTTGGTCCTGATTCCTTGTCGCTTTTCCCGGGTTTGTATGGCAGGGATTAAGCGGGATTTATTATCTTTACCAAAACTAAAAAATAATGGAAAAAAGATGGGTAGTAAAAGATCAGGAAAAGGCTGATGTTGAAAAAAAACTATCAGAATCCTTATCAATTGACAGTGTTTTGGCTCGTTTGCTTGTGCAAAGAGGAGTGAACAGCTTCCCGGAAGCCAAAGACTTTTTCAGACCCTCCCTTGATAATCTTCATGATCCTTTTTTGATCAAAGATATGGATAAAGCCATCGACCGGATCGAAAAAGCCATTGCCAATAACGAGAGAATCATGGTTTACGGAGATTATGATGTGGATGGTACTACTGCTGTGGCACTTACCTACTCGTTTCTGAAAGATTTTCATCAAAACATTGATTTTTATATACCCGATCGCTATAAGGAAGGTTATGGTATTTCCTTAGAAGGAATTGACTTTGCCCAAAAATCGGAAGTGAAACTTATTATTGCGCTTGATTGTGGCATCAAAGCCATGAATCAAATGCAATACGCAGCAGAAAAAAACATCGATTTTATTATTTGTGATCATCACCGCCCCGGTGAAGATCTGCCTAATGCCTATGCTGTTGTTGACCCCAAAAGACCAGATTGCAAATACCCTTACAAAGAACTTTCGGGTTGTGGATTGGGATTTAAACTCGCTCAGGCTTATTATCAGAAAAACAGATTGCCTTTTGAAAAACTGGAAAAATTTCTTGACCTGGTTGCCGTGAGCATCGCAGCAGATATAGTGCCCATTACAGGCGAAAACAGGGTATTGGCTTATTTCGGATTAAAAAGACTGAATTTTAACCCCAGACCCGGGTTTGAATCCATCCTTTTTTACAGCAATATCATACGAAAGGGAAACCCTTGCGATTGCACTGTTTTTACAAGGGAGATCACCATCAATGATGCTGTTTTTCTCATTGGCCCGCGTATCAATGCTGCCGGAAGAATAGAAAGTGGAAATGCCGCAGTTGAATTGTTGCTTTGCGAAAAAATGGGCGAAACACATATCCTTAGCGAAAACATCAATAACAACAATACTGAGCGCCGTACACTCGATATGGATATTACCCGGCAGGCACTGGAAATGATCGACAACGATCAGGAACTCAAAAGCCGAAAATCTACGGTGCTTTTCAATCCCGAATGGCACAAAGGGGTCATTGGCATTGTAGCCTCTAGACTTACCGAATCCTATTACCGCCCTACAGTTATCCTTACACAGTCAAACGGGGTGATCACCGGGTCGGCAAGAAGTGTTAAAGATTTTGATGTGTACGATGCCATTGATGCCTGTAGCGAATATCTCGACCATTTTGGCGGGCATAAATATGCTGCCGGACTGAGCCTGCATCCTGACAATCTCGATAAATTCCAGGAAACCTTTGAACAGGTGGTGGCAAATACGATCACCGAAAAAATGCTCATTCCTGAAATAGAGATCGATGCCGAACTGAAACTTTCGCAGATCAACCCTAAGTTTTTCCGCATCTTGAAACAATTTGCACCCCATGGTCCAGGGAATATGGGACCTGTTTTTTTAACCCGGGGTGTCATCGATAAAAACTCTGCCCGTGTGGTGGGCAAAAAACACCTCAAAGTGATTGTTTACCACCCCGAAGAACCGGGAATCAGCTTCAATGGCATTGCATTTCAACAGGCAGAGCATTACGATGCTGTGCACTGGGGAAAATATTTCGATATCGTTTATCAAATTGAGGAAAACGAATGGAACGGAACAAGAAGCCTTCAACTCAACATCAAGGATATCAGAACATACATAGATAAATTATAAGTAAATTTCATTATCAATTTCTAAATATCTAAAACAGACGATCAAATCAATGGAAACAGTTTTAAGTGGAATCCGATCAACAGGCAACCTCCATCTGGGTAATTATTTCGGTGCCATTAAGAATTTTATTAAAATGCAGCACGAACACCAGTGCTTCTTTTTTATTGCCGATTATCATTCTTTAACTACACATCCAACCCCGGAAGACCTGCATCAGAATGTGAAACAGGTGCTGGTTGAATATTTGGCTGCAGGTATCGATCCCGAAGTTGCTACGCTTTACATACAAAGTGACATCCCTGAAATTGCCGAACTATATCTCTTGTTGTCCATGAATGCTTATATGGGCGAACTTGAAAGATGCACCACTTTCAAAGATAAAGCACGAAAGCAACCCGATAACATTAATGCTGGCTTACTTACATATCCTGTGCTGATGGCGGCGGATATTCTTATACACAAAGCTACCAAGGTACCGGTAGGAAAAGATCAGGAACAACACCTCGAAATGGCACGAAACTTCGGAAACCGGTTTAACCGGCTTTATAAAACCAATTATTTCCCCGAACCTTATGCCTATAATTTTGGTAGCGACCTTATTAAAATACCCGGACTGGATGGTAGCACTAAAATGGGAAAATCTGAAGGTGAAGGAAATGCTATTTATCTGGCCGATGAACCAAAAACAATCAAAAAGAAAATCATGCGTGCCGTAACTGATGCAGGTCCCACAGAAAAAAACCAAATCAAACCCCAGCCCATAGAAAACCTTTTTCAGATCATGAAAGTAGTTTCTACTGAAGATACAATCAACTTTTTTGAAGAAAAATATAACCAGTGTGAGATCAGATACGGAGACCTGAAAAAACAACTTGCAGAAGATGTGATCGCTTTTACAGCTCCTCTGAGAGAAAAGATACTCGGACTGGCGGCAAATGATGCCTACATTAATAAAGTGGCAAAAATGGGTGCTGAAAAGGCGCATGAGAGTGCCTCCAAAACAGTAAAAGAAGTGCGTGAGATCATCGGATTTAAACCCTTTTTTACAGTTAGATAAAATCATCACTGCAATATTTCAATCTCTTTTTTGTTATCAAACACAAGTAAACTTAAATCTTATGAAACCCTGGAAAGTATTCAGCGCTGTCTCTAAATGGTTTTTACGTCTGGCGCTTGTTTTGTTTGTGTTTTTTTACTATTATCCGGTTTTTATTCGGTTCAACCTTGATACATTTGCATTTTTTCTGTCTGCCGGTTTTCTCGTTTCATCAGTACTTTTGCTGGCAGGCGGATTAACCAGCAAACCTGCGCTAACGGCTACTGCTGCATTCATACTTTTTTTACTCTCGGTTTTTAATGCCTATGATCAATTTCATGGTTTGAACGCTGTTTTTAATAACTGGCTGATGATTAGTGCAGTGTCTTTTTATTTTTTGACAAACGGAAACAAATAAAATTTAATGGGAGAATATATCGAAACCAAAAAACAGAAAGAAACAGTTGTATTGGTGGGTGTGATCACCGGAAAGCAATCTGAGGATGTGGTAAAAGAATATCTTGATGAACTTGCTTTTTTGGTTGACACTGCCGGCGGCGTAGTGGTAAAACGGTTTACCCAGAAACTCGATAAACCTGATAAAACTACTTTTGTAGGAAAAGGAAAATTGGAAGAAATCACATCTTATATAAAGGAAAACGAAATAGATATTTTGATTTTTGACGATGAACTTTCCCCTTCACAACAAAGAAATGTTGAACGCTCGGTGAAATGCCGTGTTTTGGACAGGAGCAATCTGATCCTGGATATTTTTGCCCTCAGGGCACGAACAGCACATGCCCGCACACAGGTTGAACTGGCTCAATACCAATATCTGCTTCCCCGCCTTGCGGGCATGTGGACCCACCTGGAAAGACAAAAAGGGGGTATTGGTATGAAAGGACCCGGTGAAAGAGAAATTGAAACCGACCGTCGTATTGTCAGAGATAGGATTGCACTGCTGAAAAAGAAACTCGAACAGATAGATAAACAAAAGGCAACCCAGCGCTCCAACAGAGGAAACATGGTAAGGGTGGCGCTGGTGGGATACACCAATGCTGGAAAATCAACCATCATGAACATGATGAGCAAATCTTCCGTTTTTGCCGAAGACAAATTGTTTGCTACGCTTGACACTACAGTGAGAAAAGTGGTGATTGAAACACTCCCTTTTTTGCTTTCTGATACCGTTGGTTTTATCCGTAAACTTCCTCACCATCTCATCGAATCCTTTAAATCGACCCTCGATGAGGTGAGAGAAGCTGATATTCTGTTGCATGTGGTTGACATCTCTCACCCCAACTTTGAGGAACAGATCAGAGTGGTAAATGATACACTGCATGAAATACTTGATGGCGAAGAAAGGGAAACAATCATGGTTTTTAATAAGATCGATCAGTACACTTATGAGGAAAAAGAAGAAGACGATCTGACGCCTGTTACACCAGCCAATTTTTCTTTGGAAGACCTGAAACAAACCTGGATGGCTCGCGATAATTCACCTTGTTTGTTTATTTCTGCAAAAGAAAAACAAAATATGGAGGACTTCAGAAAAACACTGTATAACAAGGTGTTGGATATACACAAAAAACGGTATCCTTACGATGTGCCTACTTATGACCCATGGAAGGATTATTCCCGGAATAATGAAACCTAATGATCCAGAACTTTACGGCAAGTATGAAAAGATGTCCGTTTTTTCTCCTTTTTTTGATGCTTTTGCTGGCAAATACAGGGCACAGCCAGTCTGATAATTATGATTGGTGGATAGAAACACATGATTGGGATGGAGTAACCCACTGGAAGAAATACCTCATAGTTTCACCTGCTTTTCTGGGGCCCAATGCCCTGCCTGTGCCTGAAACCATGACGGGCATCATCGAAAAAAACACCGTTTTTGATGTAGCCATTGAAAATCACTCTGCACCAGGCGATCTTACCCGAAACCTTCATCTGAATGCATTTTTCCCCCTTTTTTCTGACAAAGCTGGTCTGTATTTTTCCATGGTTCCTTTGGAAGTTTTTTCTATGAACCCGGAAGTAAGAGACAGAAGAAGGGCACGCAATTTTGAAGGTACCGGATCGGGCGTGGGAGACTTGTATATTGCCACCCATGTGCAGCTGCTCGAAGATCATCAGAAATATCCCGATATTTTGCTCACCATCAACCTCAGAACCGCATCAGGAAGCAACCTCGACGCAGCCAGGTTTACCGACACACCCGGATATTATTTCGACCTCTCTTTTGGAGAGACTTATAACCTGAAAAACAATCATGTAAATCATATAAGACCCTTTCTTTCTGCAGGATTTTATGTGTGGCAAACAAACCTTGATATTTTTTATCAGAATGATGCTTTTTTATATGCCGCCGGTGTAAAAGTGAAACTCTTTGATGCTGTTTTGCTTACGAATATTTTTACAGGATATTCAGGGTACATTGACAATGGCGATAAACCAAAAGTATATCGTATGATCCTTGAATCGGAACTCGATAAAAGGATTAATTTTTTGCTGATGTATCAGCTTGGTATCGATGACTATCCTTTTAATACTGTGCGACTGGGGTTTTCTGCCAAACTGTTTTAAGTGACTTTTCCTTCAATTTTTATCTATGAATATAGGATTCGATGCCAAGAGAATATTTAATAATTATACCGGGTTGGGAAATTACGGACGAACATTGCTCCGAAATCTCAACAAATATTATCCGCAATATAATTATCATTTGTACTCTCCCCGCCTCCGCAGAAATGGTGAAACAGAAGATTTCTTTGCAAACCCAAAATTTAAGATCCGCAATTCGCTTTCGTTCTTTAAGCAATATTGGCGTTCTTTTTCCATTAAAAGCGATTTCGAGAAAGATAGCATCAACCTGTACCATGGGTTGAGCAACGAAATACCTGTCGGTATGCAAAAAACAGGCGTAAAATCGGTGGTCACCATTCACGATCTTATTTTTAAGGTTTATCCCGGAACATACCCTGCCATTGACCGGAAAATGTATGATCTCAAATTTGGTTATGCCTGCCGTAACGCTGATTTCATTATCGCTATCAGCGAAAGTACCAAAAACGATATTGTGCATTATTACAATATTCCCCCTGAAAAAATTAAGGTGGTTTATCAATCTGTTAATCCTCTTTTTTATCATCTGCAAACCAGGGAAAGCGCCGGTAAAATTGCCGGAAACTATGGTTTGCCTGATGAATTTATGCTTTATGTAGGAAGCATAACGGCAAGAAAGAATATAAAAACACTTTTGAAGGCTTATGCGATCCTATCCGATTCAGTGCGTATTCCCCTGGTACTGGTGGGAAAAGGTCATGACTATAAAAAAGACTGTAAACATCTGGCCAGAGAACTTAACATCTCTAAATATTTGTATTGGATTGATTCTGTTGATGATAACCGGCATATACAAGCGCTTTTCCAAAAAGCTGAATTGGTGGTTTATCCCTCTTTATACGAAGGATTTGGATTGCCTGTGGTGGAAGCTGTTTTGTCTGAAACACCGGTGATCACATCTCGTGTTTCTTCTTTGCCCGAAGCACTGGGTTGTACCGATCTGCTGGCGGATCCGGAAAATATTGAAGAATGGGAATACCTGATCTCTAAAGTTCTTTCTGATGAGGAATTCAGAAAATCAGCCATGGATCATTCCCGGAAATATGTTGCTCATACCTTTGATCCTGAAAAACTTACACATCAAATGATGGATGTTTATAAAAAAATACTTTCTCTTGAAGAATAAGATCATCTTCTTGCATAGCACCCATCATAACTTTTTAAAGTTTTTTTACCTTTGTCCAAAGATTATCAAGAGATGGATGCCTGATATTTCCTCTTCAAATCGTGTATGATAACAAAAAAAAATAAACACATGAAAATCAGTGGTTTTTCTATGGCCAAAAATGCCGATAAATTGTACTACCCTATCAGGGAAGCGATTGAATCGGTTTTGCCAATTGTTGATGAATTTGTTGTGGCTATCGGCAAAGGAGATAAAGATGACCGTACACGGGAAATCGTTGCTTCCATCAAAAGTGATAAAGTAAAAATTATTGATACCCAATGGGATATTACAAAATATCCTCAGGGTATGGAACATGCTCATCAAACCGATATTGCCAAAGATCATTGCTCCGGTGATTGGCTCATTTATCTGCAGGCCGATGAAGTGATTCATGAAATGTATTTGAAAACCATTAAGGATGCCTGCCTGACATATTTGAATGACAAAGAGGTGGAAGGTTTTTTGTTTGCCTATAAGCATTTTTGGGGCGATTATGAACATTACCACAAAAGCCATGGGTGGTATCCTTTTGAGATCAGGATTATCCGGAATGATCCTGATATACATTCATGGAAATCAGCACAATCGTTTCGAAGAATTCCAAATTTTGACCGATTGAATTACCGGCAGGTACAAAACACTTTTAAATTGAAGGTAATTAAACTCGATGCTGAAATTTATCATTATGGGTGGGTTCGTCCGCCACATTTTATGTATCGCAAAAATAAGGCGCTCGCCACAAACCATAAAGGAAAAGTGGTTGCTAACAAAATGTTTAAAGAAGAAACCATCCCTTTTGATTATGGGCCTCTCAACAGACTGGAAAGATTTAAAGGAACCCATCCTGCTGTTATGAAGGATTGGATCGCCAGATTTGACTGGAAAGATCAACTACAGTATTCGGGTAGACTCAATACCCGAAACCGTAAGCCAGCCAAGCACGAACGATTGAAAAACAGAGTCTTCTCTTTTCTTAAACACAAAGTTCTGCATATGCCTATGCTCGGTGAACTCAATAACTATATTTTATTGAAAAAAAAGAACCTGGAAACTTCAGTCAAAAAACACCCGGTCAACTAACCCATGGAAAAAGCGCCCGAACATCTTTATGGTCATAAAATTCTCTTTATTTCCTCCCCCGCATCGTGGCGTGGTGGTGAACAGCAACTTGCTTATCTACTGGATGTTCTTACACAAAAAAACATTGCCTTCGGTGTAATTTGTCCACAGAAAGCAGCCTTTTATCGTCTTTGCCATCAAAAGGGGTATCCGGTGCATGCTTTCGCTTACCGTGGTATTTTCAATTTTGTTATCGGATTGCTGGTATACAGGGTTTGCAAAAAGTATGGTTATTCTCTCCTGCATGCCAATGATTCTCATGCACATATGGCTGCGGTCTGGTCTTCGCTTTTAGGGTGCAAGGCTCCTGTTGTTTTACACCGGCGTGTTGATTTTCCCATAAAAAATACTTTTTTTTCCCGGAAAAAATATAACTGGCACACCATTGCCGCTATTATATGCATTTCAGAAGAGGTAAAAAGGGTTTTGGAACCTGCTGTTAGCAACAAAAGTATCCTTCATGTGATACATAGTGGTATTGATCTGGCGCGTTTTGATAAAGAAACAGAGCAATCTGCTGACCTCAGGAAAATCTTTCATATTCCGGGACAAAAGAAAATGGTGGGCATGGTGGCGGCATTGGCTCCGCATAAAGATCATAAAACTTTTGTGGAAACCGCTGAACTGGTTCTTAAAAAACGAAAGGATGTGGTTTTTTTGGCCATAGGAGAGGGGGAAACCCGAAAATACACAGAAGGTCTCATCAGACAAAAAAGTCTCACAGAGGACGTTATAATCACCGGATTCATGAATCATATCCCGGGAGTATTGGGGCAATTGGATTGCTTCCTGCTTACTTCGCAAACCGAAGGGATGGGCACATCCTTACTCGATGCATTTGCCGCCGGCGTGCCTGTGGTTGCCACCAATGCCGGTGGAATACCGGAAATTGTAATCCATCAGAAAACCGGACTGCTTGCCCCCGTTAAAGACACAAGGACGTTGGGTGAAAATGTCTCTAAGGTGCTGGATGATTCTAATTTGAGACAACGCCTTACAAAGCAGGCAAAAAATCATCTTCAGAAATTCACCCACAAAGAAATGGGAATAAAAACCATTCAATTGTACCAAATGCTCCTGGTACAACGGTAGAAGAATCATTTGCAGGATGGTTTCTTTTTGTTTTTCAACCTGACCCCTATAGAAGACTGCCATAAAAACCTCCTGATAATTGCTTTTACTGTTTGGTGAATTCAACAATTGAAGATTCTTCCCCATTAAAGTTTTTGACCTCCCATGACACTTTTACCTTATTTGTCCGTTTCCGTAAACAATGTATTTACTTGTGGTGAGTTCCTTCAGTCCCATGGGGCCTCGGGCATGAAGTTTCTGTGTTGAGATGCCTATTTCTGCTCCGAATCCGAATTCAAATCCGTCGGTAAAACGGGTGGAGGCATTTACGTAAACGGCTGCGGCATCTACTTCCTGTAAAAACCTCTGGGAATGGGTGTAGTTTTCTGTTACAATGGTTTCGGAATGACCGGTTCCGTATTTGCTGATATGTTCAATGGCTTCATCTAATGATGCTACTACTTTTACCGAAAGAATCATGTCGAGGTACTCTTTTCCCCAGTCTTCTTCTGTTGCTGGTTTGGCATAAGGAATCAGGGATGTGACGGTTTCGTCGCCTCTTATTTCAACCTTCAGTGCATTCAGCTGGTTACAAAGATCAGGGAGTATTTCTGCGGCGACATTTTCATGAACCAGTAAAGATTCCATGGCATTGCAAACACCTGGACGATGTGTTTTGGCATTTACGGCGATGTTTTTGGCCATTTCCTGATCTGCTGAATCATCAATAAATGTGTGGCAGTTTCCTACGCCGGTTTCCAGTACAGGAACGCTGCTGTTTTCAACCACTGTTTTGATCAGCCCGGCACCACCCCGTGGAATCAATACATCAAGGTATTCATTCATTTTCATCATACCTACTGCACTCTCGCGGGTCGTATTTTCAACCAGTTGAATGGCATGGGTGGTTACTTTTTCCTCTGTCAATGCCTTTTGTATCACTTTCACCAATGCTTTGTTGGAATGGATCGCTTCTTTTCCACCTCTTAAAATAACAGGATTCCCGGTTTTCAGACAAAGTGCAAAGGCATCGGCAGTAACATTGGGGCGTGCTTCATAAATAATACCGATCACTCCCAGAGGCACTCTTACCTGTCCTATTGTAAGCCCATTGGGTCTTTTCTTCATGGAAAGCACCTCACCCACGGGGTCGTCAAGTTTTGCCACCTGTTGCAAACCTTCGGATATACCCTCTAAACGTTCATGCGTCAGCGTTAGGCGATCGAGCAAAGCGCCGGTAATATTATTTGCTTTGGCAGCGGTCAGATCTTTTTTATTTTCAGTGAGTAAATATTCCTCCTCCTCAAGGATCAGTCTGGCTGCCTTTTCCAGCACCTGGTTCTTTTCATGGGTAGATAGTTTTACAAGAAACTTGTAGGCTTCTTTTGCTTTTATTCCTTTTTCCTGTAGTTCTTTCATAGGTTTGTTTTGTTTTAGGTTTACAATTCATTCGTTACTTTGTGAAGAATTTTTTTCTCTCCGATAACTTTCCGGGAAAAATATTTGATTTTCATGATCGGGATCACTCTAAAAAGGATATTGCCCATAAACCGGAGCGCGACAAAGTCAATTTCCGAAACCGGGTTTTCGGAGTGGTCTCATGACTCCATTTCCTGATCCTGGATTCAAATATTGAGTAAGTTTTTTTCTTTTTTAAAGAACAATGTGCCAGTAGGTTTTCCTTCAACAATATTATTCAGGATGCAAGGATTTGATCCATTGGTAATGATCACTTTGATGCCCTGATCCATGCAGATCTTTGCGGCCGCTATTTTGGTGATCATCCCACCTGTTCCAAAGCCATTACTGCTTCCCTTTACCGTTTTTTCCAGTTCGGTGGTGATCTCATTGATCATGGGGATGATGGAAGCATCTTCATTTTCCCTGGGATCAGATGTGTAGAGGCCATCGATGTCTGATAGCAAAACCAATAAACTGGCATTGGCCAGCACTGCTGTGTATGCACTCAATGTATCATTATCACCAAACTCGATTTCGTCCGTTGCGATGGTATCATTTTCATTGATGACAGGTATTACATTCATTTCAAAAAGTGCGTTCAGGGTGTTGGAGGCATTCAGGCTCCGTTCGGATACCTCTACAATATCTTTGGTAAGCAAAACCTGTGCAACCTTTTGGTTTTGAGATTCAAATAGTTTCTGATAAATTTTCATCAGTTCTGCCTGTCCTACAGCAGCCAATGCTTGTTTCTCGTCGAGATGGGTTGGTTTGGTGGTAATGCCTAATTTTCCGGCTCCCACGCCAATGGCACCAGAGGAGACAAGTGTTATTTTTTTACCGGATTTCTGCAAATCCGACAATACACCTGCCAATTGCTCTATCCTTCTGAAATTTAGACGTCCGTTAGGATAGCTCAGTGTTGATGTTCCTACTTTTACTACAATTCTTTGACAGTGTTTGATATTGTTCCAGTCTTTTGTGTATTCCATGATGAGTTGCTATGAAAACTTAATGAACTCCGGGAAACCATACTGAATGGGTGTATTCGGTTCCAGATCAACAAACGTATAATTTGAATGTATATGTGAATCGGGTGTTTTTTGCTTTGTACTGCAATTAAACCCAGTCATTTGTGCCAGGTTTTTTCCTTCGCGCGCGGCCGTTGCTGTCGCGAATAGTTCTGATTCCGACATTTTGAGCATTACAGGGTAATTTTTTACAAGCAACGTGAATTTTTGGGATTCCCCGCCGTTGTTATGAATAACGATGGCATTGGGCATTGTTAGTGCCGCTACAATGAGTGTTAAGGGGTAGTTGTTATTCAAAATAATGTCGTCCGTTGAGATGGCATCATTTTCGTTGATAACCGGAATGATCCCTTTTTGCAATAGTTTGTTCAGGGTTCTTTGCGCATTTTTTTTTCTTACCGGGTTTTGGATTACATCGCGGGTGATCAGAACCTGTGCTACTGTTTGATCAAATGTGTTGAACATCATTTGGTAATGTTTGATCAGGTCTGCCTGGCCAATGGATGCAATGGCCATTTTCCTGATCAGATCCGTTGGGGGTTGGTCTAACCCCATTTTTTGGGTTCCCAGCATGATGGCTCCTGATGTAACGATGAGTACTTTAAAACCTGCATTTTGCAAATTGGCGCATATCATCGACAAATGTTCCATTTTTTTCAAACTCAGTTTCTCTTCATGATCAAAAAGGGTATCGATCTCTACCCTGACAATGATCCGGTAAGGTTTTGCTTTTTTTATTCTTCCCATGTTGTCAATCCTTTCATTGCAATTTCTGATTTCATGAAATTAAACTGATACATCACACTTTCCAGTTTTTGCTCAATCAGATCGTTACGCAGGTTGCCAATGCTCCCCTCGTGTGTATGATTGATGTTTTTGTCGGGTTCATAGGTTCCGTTTTGTATTTGTTCTGCAACCTGCTTATAGGCCTGGCGGAAAGGTACTCCCTCCAATACAAGTTTATTGACTTTTTCAACGCTGAAAAGGGTTTCATAGCGTTCGTCGTTTCTCACCACTTCATTTACTTTTATGTTTTCCAGCAGCATTTCACTCACCGAGAGGCATTGGTTGATTTCATCAAAAGCATTGAAAAAACTTTCTTTGGTTACCTGGTAATCCCGGTTATATCCCGAAGGCAGATTCACTGATATCATGGCTATTTCGTTGGGAAGCGCCATGAGTTTGTTGCAACGGGCGCGGATGAGCTCAAAAACATCCGGATTTTTTTTATGGGGCATGATGCTCGAACCGGTCGTAAACTCATCGGGCAGGGTAAACAGGTTGAAATTCTGACCACTGTAGAGGCATATCTCATTCGCCATCCGGGAGAGGGTGGAGGCAAGGGAGGATATGGCAAAAGCCAATGTACGCTCATTTTTCAGCCGACTAATCTGACTGTAGGCGGCATTAACCTGCAAACAGTTGAATCCGAGCAACTGAGTGGTCATACTTCTGTTTACAGGAAACGAGGATCCGTATCCTGCTGCTGAACCCAGGGGGTTTTGGTCATTCATCCGATAGGAGGCGAGCATGATCTGAAGATCATCTGCCAGACTTTCTGCCCAGGCACCAAACCATAAACCAAAGGATGAGGGCATGGCTACCTGCATGTGGGTATAACCCGGCATCAATACATTCTGATTGCGCCTGCTCTGATACATCAGCGCTTTGAAGAGTTTTTGGGTTCCTTTCACGGTTTCTTTTATGGCATCGCGTGCAAATAATTTCATGTCGAGCAATACCTGATCATTGCGCGATCGGCCGGTATGCAGTTTCTTGCCTGTTTCACCCAGTTCCCGGGTAAGCATGATCTCTATCTGACTATGAATGTCTTCTGTGCCCGGTTCAATCAGGAAATCTCCTTTTTTGATCTGTTGCAGGATCTGATTCAAAACTTTTTCAATACTCTTCAACTCTTTGTCGCTAATGATACCTGTGCTTTTGAGCATGCGGGCATGCGCAATGCTACCTATCACATCATAAGGTGCCAGTTTTTGATCCATCAAACGGTCGGTTGATGTGGTGAATTCTTCCACTACCTTATCTGTGCTGATGCCTTTGTCCCATAATTTTTTCATGTTTTCCTGATTTGTTTCTATTGTTACTTGCTTTTTTAAGTTCTGCTATTTCAATCGTTGGTCTTCCTTGCCTGAAGTTACTTCGGTGAAATGGGAGAGTCATCTTTTATCAAAGATACTGACGACTCTCCCTGGTGGTTTTGTGGTTATTAAAAGTGGGGGCTATGGAAATATTCAGTCCTTTCTGCAACTGTTCATTGTGTTTGAAGCGCAATGCCAATTGTCGTTGTGACCTTACCTTCAAAACAGTCGATCACGAAAAGTAAACTCCTGTATTTCGGTCATCGCCCGCCTTGCACCTGACGCTTTTTTTATCAGGCACAGATAAAATCGTGGGTTTTCTTGCTGACGCTAATTATAACTGACCTGTGCATAACTCTCTGCCTTTTTTTGTGTTTGTGTAATGGCATGGTGGGCCATGAGCCGGATAGCATTGATCTTGATAAACCCTTCGCTGTCCTGCTGATTAAATCCACCTTCAATATCCATACTCGAGAGATTTTGATCGTAGAGTGAACTGGTAGATTCACGTCCGTCGATGATCACATTTCCTTTATAAAGCGTCATGTAAACTATTCCATCAATCAATTCCTGACTTTTATTTACCGCTGCCATAAGGAAATCCATTTCGGGACTAAACCAGAAACCGTTGTAAACCAGTTCGGCAAAAACAGGAGAAAGCATGTTGCGAAGTTTCATTACTTCACGGTCCATGGCAACCCCTTCAATATCCATATGTGCAGCCAACAGGATGGTGATACCAGGACTTTCGTAAACTCCTCTTGATTTGATGCCCACATAGCGGTTTTCGACCATGTCGAGCAATCCTATGCCATTTTCTGCTCCCAGTTCGTTAAGGTATTCAAATAGTTCCAACGGATCTGTTTTCGTAGTATTTGTGGTTTTGTTTTCTACTTTTATGGGTATGCCATCTTTAAAACTGATGGCGACCTCTGTTTCCTTGTCGGGAGCATCCTGCGGCAGTTTGATCCACGAAATGATATCTTTCTCAGGTTTATAACCAGGTTCTTCCAAAATACCTGCTTCATGACTGATATGGATAAGGTTATCGTCTTCGCTGTAAGGTTTTTTCAGTGTTGATTTTACCGGAATCATATTTTCTTCCGCATAATTGAGCAGATCGGTACGCCCTTTAAATTCACTGAGAAACTCCTTGTCTTTCCAGGGAGCAAATACTTTTATGGAAGGATTTTGGGCATAATAACCCAATTCAAATCTCACCTGGTCGTTTCCTTTTCCGGTGGCTCCGTGCGATACATAATCTGCTTTTTCCTTCGCTGCAATTTCAATCTGACGTTTGGCGATAAGCGGACGGGCAATGGCAGTGCCCAGCAAATAGCGCCCTTCGTAAACAGCATTGGCCATCACGGTGGGAAAAACATAGCCGGAAACCAGTTCTTTTCTCAGATCTTCAACATAAACTTTTGATGCGCCTATTTTCAGGGCTTTTTCTTTGGTTTCTTCAAAGTTTTCTCTCTGACCTACATTGGCTACATATGCGACTACTTCGTTTCCTCTGTTGATGAGCCATTTTAAAATTACGGATGTATCTAAACCTCCACTGTAAGCCAAGATGATTTTTTCATTTTTCATAACAATGATTTTAGTTTTAAATGGTTGATAATTGCATTGGTTCAATATTTTCAATCCCTTTTGTTTTTAAAAAGGGTTGTTTTTTGCATCGTTTTGTGCTCTGAAAATTCTGGCAGCCCAAATTACACGAACGCGTTGTTCGCAGTTTCCCAGCGTCCATCAAATAAATGCTGGTTTTTTGTTTTCTGAGTTGAACGAATGCTTTGAATTGTAAGGATAAGGGTGTGTTTTGAAAAATACCGGATCTTGCGGACAGCTGATCCTGATGCTAAACCGGCAGCAGGGGCCTTAAGCACTGTACCAATGTGGCCCGTGGAATCCCTTCCCTGGTGATCACCAGAATGGTGTCGTCGCCTGCAATGGTACCTAAAATTTCAAAATTGTTGAGGTTGTCGATTTTGTATGCCAATGATGCTGCATGTCCGGGTAGCGTTTTGATGACTGCAAATATGGATGAGTAGTCAATGGACAGGAAACCTTCTGCCTCTGTATGAAAACCTTTTCCGGGTTGTTGGGAAACAGGGCTTTCGCTTCTTAAATGCTGGCTGGGTAAAAAATAAACGGAACCTTTTACAGGATCAGATTTTTTGCCTGCCTGCAGGTATTTCAGATCACGTGAAAGGGTAGCTTGTGTTACATAGAAACCTTTCTCGTTGAGATGTTCCAGCAATTGATCCTGGTTGCTTACCTTTTCTTCGGTGATAAATTTCATGATTTCCTGTAAACGCTCTGTTTTATTCATGTCGCATAAAAATACAAATCCGGTGCAAAATTATACAATTATTTGAAAGAACAAAACTTTATTTGCTTTTTTCAAGGTCTTTTTCTTTCATAAATTTTTCCCCTATGGATGTTTATATAAAAAAAGGTTGATAACCTGTGGCTATCAACCTTTATAAAAAATAACAACTCAAAGGATCATGATTTTAATTTTTCCACAACTTTCTTCATCATGGGCAACATGGTTTGAGGATTGGTGCTGGTAAACAGGTTGTCATCCTCTACCCAATCTTTACCTTCGTATATGGCACCGGCATTGAGCAGATCATCCTTAATGGCGTGGAAACCGGTTACTTTTCTGTCTTTGACGATACCAGCCGAGATCATCAACCAGGGACCATGGCAAACGGAAACAATGATTTTTCCTTTTTCATGATGGCGCGTAACAAAATCAATGATATTCTGATGACGCCTGAACATATCCGGGGCATATCCGCCGGGAATAATAACAGCGTCGAATTCCAGGTTTTCAATATCTTTAAAGGCTAAGTCAGGGGAAAGTGTCATGCCTTTTTTTCCTTTGTAGGGTTTTTTTTCGGGTGCTGCCGAGAGCACTTCAAAACCTTCTTCCTTTAGTCGCATGTAAGGATAGGTAAATTCGGTATCTTCCACTAAATTTTCCAGTAGTACAAGTATTTTTTTCATAGCATTTTTTTGTTATCGGGTTTATAATCATGATGTTTTCAACACCCTAACGATGTCTTTGGGTGTTTTGTTTAAACTTCATTCCTGCATCATAACAAGAAATCTACCCCTGATTTTGGGGTTTGTTGTTGCCATAAGGGTTGTCCTTATACTGATGTATTCAGCGATTTCAGCATTATGGTAGGTTAAATAGTAAAGGGTAACATACAGTATTTTACTATGATAGTTGCAGATCAAAACGCTATTGCCCTAAGAAAAATCCACTACTAAACTGATTCACCCTCTGATTTTTTTTGTAACAACCATGCCTGATTTTCAAAACAGGCAAAAGGAATCTTTCTCAGATATGCTTTGTGGGAAGGATAACAGGAATAAAAGGGCACAAAAAAAAGTCCGGAACAAATGTGTTTTGATGTTTCCGGACTTAAGGTGGTTTTGATCGGATTATTAGGGTAGGTCGTGTAAACCTTTAAAAACTGTGTATATCTCCTTCATTGACGGGGATATTACGGGTGAATCCTTCTTCTAAAGAAATAAATGTTTCGGTACTGGTCACTTCTGGTATAGATTGTATATATTCTACGATTACTTTTTTCAGGTGCTCATTATTTTTGGTAAATACTTTTACAAACAATGAATATTTGCCGGATATATGATGGCATTCCACGATTTCATGAATTTTCATGATTTTCTGAAAAACCTGTTCATGGGTAGCGTTTGCCTGCAGGTTTACCTGTATTCCAATGAAAGCGCAGGTTTGAAAACCCAACCCTTTGGGGTTTAGGTTAAACTGGGACCCTTTGATGATGTTGGCATCCATCAGTTTCTGCACCCTTTGGTGTACAGCTGCTCCACTTATACCACACAATCTTGCTACTTCCAGAAAAGGCATGCGTGCATTGCTTGTGAGAACTTCCAGTATCTTATGATCTGTTTTATCTATTTGAAAACTTCCGTTCATGGTATTCTACCGTACTTATTGGTTGTTTTAACAGGTTTCTACTATTTCTTAACGGCATTTTCTCCTTATGAATTCTTATTATCGTATACTGCCTGGTTATAAACTGATGCAAAAGTAACATAAATTTGAATAATCTGTAAGCAAAATGGTTCTTTTTTGCAAAAAATTTCATGGATAAGGATAAAAATGTGATTAATTTATTATTTTTGCTTCAGCAAGAGGAGTCAACGCTCGCTCATCATTTATGTATCATCCACAAATCAAAAAACACAGCTATGAAATTCGATCCCGCAACGCGCATACAGGAATTATTGCAATTTGGAGAATTTGGAGATGTAAATCCTTCTATTACCGATTCGGCTACCTATACTTTTATGAAAGGTAAAACCATGCTCGATACTTTTCACGGCGAGCAGGAAGGTTGTTTTTTATATTCCCGACACTGGAATCCTTCCAACCGGTATCTTGCTGATGCCCTGGCCGCTATGGAAGGTACAGAAAGTGCATGGGTAACTGCTTCGGGTATGGCAGCCATTACTTCTGCTATCCTGCAGCTTTGCAGATGCGGGTCTCATATCGTATCCAGCGTAACCACATATGGTGGCACTTTTGCCTTTTTGGCCAATTATCTCAAAAAATTTCAAATTGAAGTTTCTTTCGTTGATCCTACCAATCACCAGCAGATCAGGGATGCCATCAGACCTAACACTACCCTGATATACACAGAAACCATGACCAACCCATTGTTGCAGATCTGCGACATTGAAGAATTGGCAAATATTGCCAATGAAAACAATATCAAACTCATGGTTGACAATACTTTCACACCTATGATCGTGGCACCGGCCAAACTGGGTGCCCACATTGTGGTCTACAGTATGACCAAGTTCATCAATGGAAAAAACGATTGTGTTGCTGGTGCCATCTGTTCCGATGAGCAGTTTATCAACGATCTGGCCGATGTAAACACGGGCACTGCCATGTTGCTCGGACCGGTATTGGATCCGCTGAGATCATCCAGCATACATAAAAACCTTCATACCCTGCATATACGCATGAAACAACATAGCTATAATGCCATGTATCTTGCTGAGAAATTTAAAGAAGCAGGGCTGAAGTTTAATTATCCGGGAATGCCTGAACATTCGCAACATGAACTCATGAAAAAGATCATGAACCCCGACTTTGGATTTGGGGGTATGATTGCCATTGACCTGGAAACAGCAGAAAGATCGATGAACCTTATGGAAAAAATGCAGGAAAAAGGGGTGGGGTATCTGGCTGTTAGCCTGGGTTATTTTAAAACACTGTTCAGCAATTCCGGGAAAAGTACTTCCAGTGAAGTTCCTGAAGAAGTGCAGCGCTCTATGGGTATGTCGGAAGGGTTGGTGAGATTTTCTGTGGGACTTGACAACGACATAGAACGGACATTTAAACTTATCCATGAATCTCTTACCGAACTGGGTTATATTTAGTCTTTGCAAGAAAAGTCGCTGGTTTTTGTTGGATATCAATACGTTAAAGGAGAGATCGGCATAATAAAATGCTTACTTTGTGATTATTTTCAGAGCAATGTTTGTTTTTGTTTTTTTAATACATCCCATAAAACATCCGGGCAAATCCCGCGTTAGATTAGTGTTTAGTTAATAAGATAATACATTTATACAGATTAAGATCTTAAATGTTGTTTTGGTTAGTTGATTGGTGGCCCCGGAATTTATACAAAGTTCCGGGGTTTTTCTTTTCTCCCCCCTTCATGGTTTCTATCCTTTCTTTTATTTTTGCCGTTTTCTGGTAACCTTGCCGAAGATTTGAAAATCAGTTTTGAAGATGTTGCCTTTATTAAATAAAAAGGTCGTTCATCATTTCACAGGTAAGTTGACTATTTTTGCCAAAAAGTATCTCCTATGAAGGTTTTGCAAAAAGATATTGAAAAAGCAGCTGAATTGATCAGGCAGGGTAAAGTTGTTGCTTTCCCCACAGAAACGGTTTACGGGCTGGGTGCCGATGCACTGAATCCTGTTGCCGTTGCCCGTATTTTTGAACTCAAGGAGCGCCCCTCTTTCGATCCCTTGATTGTGCATGTGGCGAATAAAAAGGATATAGACCCGCTGATCAATATGGATGATGACAGAATACACAAGTTAACATCTCACTTTTGGCCGGGACCTCTCACGCTTGTTTTGCCTAAAAGCGAAACAGTCCCTGATATTGTTACTTCAGGGCTGACGACCGTGGGGTTGCGTATGCCGGATAATGAGATCGCCTTGTCTATGATAAAAAGTGCCGGATGTCCTGTTGCCGCACCCAGCGCCAACAAATTTGGTCAACTTAGCCCCACCAGGGCGTCTCACGTTAAAAAACAACTCCCTGGTGTCGATTTTATTCTGGATGGCGGTTCTACCGAGGTGGGTATTGAATCTACCATCATCACACTGCATGCCGATGGTTTTGAAATATTAAGGCATGGGGTGATCACCCGTGAAGATCTTGAAAAAGTGGTTCCCTCTGCTACGCAAAACCTGCAGAAAAAAATACATACAGTAGCGCCAGGCATGCTAAAATCCCATTACAGTCCGGCAATACCTATTTATATTGCCGGTGAAACAGTGCCCGAAAAAATTGATCTTTCCAAAGCAGCTTTCCTGTCTTATTCAGGTAAGGAAACCCAGGGGTATAAATACGTGAAAGTTTTGTCTTCAAACGGTGACCTGAAAACGTATGCGGCAGAACTTTTTTCCGTGTTGCATGAACTTGAAGACAAAGGTGTGGATTATATTGTGGCAGAACCGGTGCCCGAAAAAGGCATTGGGATTGCCATTATGGATAAATTGCGCAAAGCTGCTTACAGGTATGCCCAAAAAACCTGAGGTTGTTCTGAACGGGTTGTAAAACAACCACATGATTTCAATATCCTTCTTTATCATGATAAATAGTGTCTGCAAGAAAACCCACGATTTTATCTGTGCTTGATAAAGAAAGCGTCAAGTGCAAG
>CAYMLS010000014.1:0-30615 GCA_964390665.1 uncultured Bacteroidales bacterium
TTCTAACGTTGGGCGACATTCCTACCGAGTGCAGGATGAAATCAAGTTTTCCATCGAGTATTTTCATGCTTTCCTGCAGGAGGTTTTCCAGATCATCAACCTGGGTTACATCTGCCGAGATAACCTCACTTTGTGTTTGTTCACCCAATCTGAAAATATCACCTTTTCGCAATGCTACCGGTGCATTGGTAAGTACAAATGTGGCCCCTTCTTCTTTGGCGCGTTCTGCTACTTTCCAGGCGATAGAGTTTTCGTCTAACGCACCGAAAATAATCCCTCTTTTTCCTTTTAAAAGGTTATTGGTCATCGTTTGATTGTTTTATGAATATTTGAGTTTGTAAATCATTTCTTTGGCTGTTTCCAGCACTGTATCGCTGGGATTTTCTCCACCCAGCATTTTGGCGATCTCCTTAACCCGTTCTTTTTCATCAACACTTTTCATCCTAGTTTGGGTTTTAGATGCTTCAATTTCTTTGTACACAATAAAATGCTTTTTCCCTTTTGCCGCCACCTGCGGCAAGTGGGTTACAGATATTACCTGCATATTGGAAGATATCTTTTCCAGTATGTTGCCGATCTTAAACCCTGTTTCACCGGAAACACCTGTATCTATTTCATCAAAAACGATGGTGGGCAGCAGGTTCTTGATGGAAATAACCGATTTTACTGCCAGCATCAATCTCGATAATTCACCACCTGAGGCCACTTTCTCAAGGTTTTGAGGCTCGTTTCCTTTGTTGGCCGAAAATAAAAACTCAATGATATCTGTACCGTTTACATTCAATTGATCTTGTTTTTTTTGCCTGATAACAAACCTGCCATCAGGCATACCCAGTTCTGCCAGCAAAGCATTGATCTGTTTTTCCAGCCCGGGAATGCTCTTTTTTCTCCACTGCGATATTTCATCTGCTTGTTTTTGCAGCAGTTTTTCAGTCTGATCGCATTGTTTTACGGATTTTTCAATTTCAAGTTCCAAAGAATCAAAGCTTTGAATTTTTTCTTTGAATTCATCGCGGATAACCATCAGTTCATCAATGGTTTTAGCATGATGTTTCAGCATGAGTTTCTGAAGGAGATCATAACGTGCCTGCAGTTCACTAAGTCTTTGTGGGTCGGCAGTTACATCTTCACCTTTCATACTTATTTCTCTGGCAATATCTTTCAGTTCAATTTCTGTGCTGGTCAGTCGCTGGAAAAAAGAGTTGTATTCCTCGTTGAGTTTGGAAAAGGGTTTTATCAGTTGTATCACCTCATTGAGATGAGAAAGAATATTTTCCTGGTTGTTTTGAAGAATAAAATCAGCCTGTTCCAGGTTTTGCTTGATTTCTGTGGCGTGATTGAGAATTTCGAGTTCTTCTTCAATTTCCTCGAATTCTTTTTCGTTAAGACCGGCTTTATAAAGTTCATCATACTGAAACTGATGATAATCCAGTTCCGTTGTTACCTGTTTTTCTTTTTCCCTCAACTTTTCCAGGTGTTTTCTTTGCCGGATCAGTTGTTCGTATTGAGTTTTGTAGATCGTTACTTTTTCAACCAAACCAGCAAATGCATCGAGCACTTCATAACGAAAAGATGGTTTTCCGATAATCAGATTTTGATGTTGAGAGTGGATATCGATGAGTCTTTCGGCAATTTCTCTCATTACATTTAAGTTCACGGGGGTATCGTTGATGAAAGCTCTTGATTTGCCCTGTGGATTTATTTCGCGGCGAAAAATTGTGTTTTCGTCATAATCGAGTTCCTGTTGGATAAAAAGGTCTTTAATCCCAAGATTTTTCAGGTCAAAAATTCCTTCTATCACACATTTACGGGTGTTTTTGAAAAGCACCCGGGTATCGGCTCTTTGCCCGAGAATGAGGCTAAGTGCGCCCAGCAGAATAGATTTCCCTGCACCTGTTTCGCCGGTAATTATAGTAAGGCCATCATCGAAGCTGATGTCCAGTTTATCTATCAGGGCATAGTTTTCAATTAACAGACTTTTTAACATATATCCAAAGACAGGTGTTTAGCAAGGCGACAAAGATAAGAAACTTTGGGGAACATTGGAGAGTTAAAAAGGGTGGTAATGCAAATGAATAAGGGTTTAAAACAAAAATTTTACTGCGCCTGGGTTATGCGCCTGTATTTGGTGCTGTTGGAAGGATCTATTTCAGTAAGGATCTGCACCACTTCTTCTTTTTCCATGGCGGGGGCATCGGTAAAAAGATTGATCAGTTCATCATCTTTTGTGGTCATGATGATCGACATAAGGTAACCACCAGGGCGTTGCCGGTGCACTCTTTGTAGCATTTTCAGGGCATTGGCAACTTCTGCCCGCGCCAGGTCAATGTTTTCGGTCATTTTATCAAACCCATTGCGATGATAATTGTACATTGCCTGCCTGATGTTTGAATACTGCGAATTGAAAAGATTTTCCACCAACCAATACCTGTTTCGTTGACTTTCAAATGATTTCCACCCGGGTTCAGGTTCATTTTGCGCAAGGTTGACAATGGACTGTGCTTTTTCAAAAAAAGGTGTGCCGCCCATGGGTGAAAAGGTATCGAAATCGAACCCTATAATTATGTAGGCATAATAAGCCATTACCGCAGCAAGGTTACTGGTAAATGTATTATCAGCATATTCGATGGGTTGATTTTCGGTGTAGCGAAAATAAAAATCCCGATCATTATGATTGAGGATGGGAGAATCATAAGAGGATTGAAAAATGGGCCTTCTGGATTGCACCTGTATCGATCCTTTGTATTCATCGCTTCCCACTTTTTCGTTAACAGTGATCAGTATACTTGCTTCTATCCTTTCCAGGGATTCAAATTTGTAGTTGGTCCAGTTGGTCTGGTTGATGAATTCGTAAAGGGTTGATTGAAGTGTTCGGAGTATTTGCCTGTCAGTTTCTGACATACCGGGAGATGATATCTGTACCTGGCAGTTGAGTTCCTGTGCGTTTGCTTTAAAAACCAGAAGTATGGGGAAAAGAAGAAGAAAGAGAAATCTTGCCATTTGTCTGTATCTGTTTTAAAATCAAATGTTTTCGTATGATGTATTTATTTCTAACCTGTCTGTTGGTTCATGGGTTGTAAGGTTTTGCAGGCAGTATCTTATTGTTATCAGGTATGAAAATGTTCTTCGAGTTTGTCAACAATATCGCAGGCAACCTGTTTTTTACTCTTTAAATCAAACCTCAAAACCTTGTTTTTATTGTCTATAATGGTTATTTTATTGGTTTCAACACCAAACCCTGCGCCCTCTTCATTGAGGGAATTCAATACAATGAAATCCAGGTTTTTCTTTTCTCTTTTTTGCCCGGCATTTGATTCTTCGTTTTGTGTTTCCAGCGCAAAACCTACGAGTACCTGGTTTTGCTTTTTCATTTTCCCCAACGCTGCCAATATATCTTTATTGGGAATCAGTTTAAGTGTTTGTTTACCTTTCTCTCTCTTGATTTTCTGCTCGCTGTATTCTTCGGGTTTATAATCCGCTACGGCAGCAGTCATGATGGCTGCATCCATTTTCGGGAAAATAATTGTAGCGCTATCGTACATCTCGTCTGCACTTTCTACTTTGGTGACGTGGATTTTGGGGTGTGAAACAATTTGGTTAACGGGTCCTGCTACCAATTCAACCTGCGCTCCTCTATGGGCCAGTTCCAGCGCCAGTTCCATGCCCATTTTACCCGACGAATAATTTCCAAGAAATCTTACCGGGTCGAGCTTTTCATAGGTAGGACCAGCAGTCACCAGGATTTTCTTTCCTGACAATGAATTACTTGCTAAAAAAAAGGATTCTACAATTTTAAATATTTCCTCTGGTTCCTCCATTCTGCCTTTCCCTTCGTATCCACAAGCCAAATAACCCTCTTTAGATTCAATAAATTCAACATTGTTTTGACGGAGGTATTCCATATTCTTTTGTACGGCAAAATGTTCGTACATTTTTACATTCATGGCAGGGGCCACAAAAACTTTTTTGTTGAATGAGATCAGTGATGTAGACAAAGCATCATCGGCAATGCCATGGGCATATTTCCCAATAATATTTGCGGTAGCGGGTGCCACCACCATTACATCACCCCAGTCTGTCAGACTGATATGCTCTGTAGTATAGTCATTGTCGGGAGCGAAAACCTGATGGTAAACTTTGTGCTGCGAAAGCGATTCGATCGTTACGCGTGTAACAAACCACTCTGCATTTTTGGTAAGTATAACCTTCACTTCAGCACCTGCCTTGATAAACAGGCGGATAAGGGAAAGACTTTTGTAAGCGGCAATCCCACCACTGATGCCAAGAATAACTTTTTTTCCTTTAAGCATACACCCGTTTTTCGGTTATGATGTTGTTGATGTCTGATTTTTAATTTACCTTCAGGAAGATGCCCGCATTCCTATTCTGCCCGGGTTCAATGCAGTAACCTGTAACTTGTCACGATCATATTCCGGTTCTTTCTCTTTCTCCTGGTTTGGCATTAAAGAAACTGCTTGACTGGCACTTTTGAAAAAAAATGAATTTCAGAAACAGAGAAATAAATGTGCTCAATACCGTTCAAAGGATCGCCTGATCGTTTGAAAGAAAAAATCACGAATGTTTATTCTTTTTCAGGAATCCGGTGATATATATTACCATTGAGGAATTCACTGATGGCAATAAGCGTGGGTTTGGGCAATTGCTCATAGTAACGTGCAATTTCAATTTGTTCGCGGTTTTCAAATACTTCCTCGAGGTTGTCGGCAGAGGTGGTAAATTCAGAAAGTTTATTATTCAGTTCTTCTTTGATATCGTGTGCAATTTGATTTGCTCTCTTGGAAAGGATGACCACAGATTGGTAAATGTTCTGCGTGTCCTGGTCAAACATTCTAAGATCACGTGTTACAGTGTTTAAATTGGTTTTGAATTTTTTTTCTTCCATGGTATAAAAAAAATTATCTGTAAACTGATTTATGAATTATGATGATATTCTGAAACATGAATTTCAGTGAATTGTTTTTATGGGATGCAATTGGTTGATCGGTTACTCATAATATTTTGGCAAATGAAACAGTTCTGGTGGTTGCAAAAACTACTTTTTAATAACAGCAACATTGTCCAGCACTTCAATTTGTTCCAATGCCTTTATATTCATTTTGGCGGCATCATCCAGATATGAAGAATCCGGAAATCTTTTTATAAAGGTATCATAGGCATCCACAACCTCAAGATATCTTTCTGATTGTTTTTCCCGGATACTATTTTCGGCATACAAAAAGTGCGATCGTATAATGAGAAACATGGCTTCTTCCCTGTATTCTGTATCAGGGAAATCTCTGATGAGATTTTTAAAAGACCTTACGGCTGCCATATAATCTCCCAGATCAAAATAAAGTTGAGCAGAGTCATATGCTTTTTTTTCAAGTTTTTGTCTGAGTTCGTCGATCAGTGTGTTTACCTGCTCAATTTTTTCACTATCAGGATATTTATTGGCAAACTGCTGCAGCTCATTCATGGCTTCCCTTGTGGGGGTTTGATCGAGGCTGGGGCGCGGAGAAAGAAGATATTTACTGTAGGCACTTAAGAAATTAAATTCTTCATTGTGTTCACTTCGGGGAAATCCCTGCGTGAATGATTTAAAATAATGTGCAGCCATCATATAATCACCCATATTATAGTGGGCAAGGGCAAAATAATAATTGAGTTCCTCAGCATGTGAAGTGCCTCTGAAAGCGGGAATGATATCCGTGAGCAAACCCAAAGACTTGGAATAATCTCCTTTTTCAAAATATTCAATGGCTTTATCTTTTTTCAGCATTACATCGTCACTTTTCAATAATTTTTGATACTGACTGCAGGAGGAAAGCGTCAGAATGATTAGGCTGATGATGAAAATGCTTTTGTAAGTTGTCTGTTTATACATTGAATTCCGGGAGTTTAAAATATTTATTTTGTTTTTAAAAACAGCCTGCAAAGGTAACCTTTTCCTTTGAATCTGCAAGGATGAATGTGTGTGCTTTTTATTTCTTTTTTCGTTGACTTCAATACAAAATGATGTCAGGATGCTTCACAAATTGTTTAATTGTTGATGGTTCACATGTTACATGTTCGCCAAATGATCACATGTTTGCCAAATCAGAACTGCAGTGTGTCTTTAAGTTTATCATACCCTTTTTTACTCACCGAAACTTTAAGACCGTTATTCAGAAATGCTGTAAAAGCATCTTTTGAGTAAGGTTCGATCCTGTTGAGTGCATTTAGTTTGATAATAAAGGAGCGATGTACCCTTAAAAATTCCTGTGGATTCAGTTTGTCTTCATAGAATTTCATTGTTTGCTTTTTCAGGTATTGTTCTTTTTCGGTATGTACGATTACGTAATCGTCATGTGCTTCAAGGCAAATAATATCATCACAAACCACAACTGCTATCTGATGTCCTGAGCGGATCACGATCCTTTCTAAAAAATCATTGGAAGAACTAAAGGGTATGGTAGGAAGTTTTGATGCTTCCATGCTTTCCAATCTTTTTTCTGCTTTTTCCATGGCTTTGTTAAATCTTTCTCTGCTGATGGGTTTTAAGAGATAATCGCAGGTATTGTAATCGAAAGATTGAATGGCAAATTCATCGTAAGCAGTGGTGAAAATGATCAGCGGTGCACTGTTTTCATCGAGTAACTCCAGCATTTCAAAACCATTGATTCTGGGCATCTGAACATCCAGAAAGACAAGATCAGGTTTTTGCTCTACAACCATTCTGGCACCTTCAAATCCATCGTTGCAAAAGGCAATGACCTCGAAATTTGAATACGCTGCCAGGAAATTTTCAAGGAGCTTTTGTGCAGGTTTTTCATCCTCTACAATAATAACTTTGTACTTCGTCATATCGAAATCTTATGAATTAACGGATAACTTTATAAATTAGTGTATGAAACATTTTATCTGCAAGAATCCGGAAGTTTCAAAAATGCCCTGAAAACATCTTTGGATATCTCTATTCTGAGCAGATCATTTTTCCCATACATAAGTTTCAGGCGGTTTCTTATATTTTCCAGTCCCACGCCTTCACCTTTGAATCTTTGAAATTTCGGATCATATGCATTTTCAATGATAAGCATCAGGTCTTCTCCCTCTTGTATTGTTTTTATCCAGATTACGGACTCCCCGGGGTTTTGCTGCACACCGTGTTTGACCGCATTTTCCACCAGGGGTTGCAAAATAAGGGAAGGCACCAGGCAATGAAAGTGTTTCTCGTTGATAGAAAATTTCCAGGATAGTTTTTCTTCAAACCTGATTTTTTCAATTTGTAAATATAACCCGATGTTGCTGATCTCTTTTTCAAGACTATTTTTTCCCATAGCATCCTGTTTGAGCGCCACCCTGAGAAAAGATGAGAGTTTTTCTGTCATCTCACGCGCTTTTTCCTGATCATAGAGGGTAAGGGCATTGATAGAATTTAAACTGTTGTAGATAAAATGGGGGTTTAACTGGTTTTTCAACGCCTGTAATTCTGTTTTTTGCAACAGCAAATACAGTTCGTTTTCTCTTTTGAGCGATTCCTGTGCGGCATTTTGGTATATGGTAAGAAAAAATGCAAGATAAACAAGGGCCGCCATCAGTATTCCACCACTAAGTCGAAGAGGAATGGATTTGTGAAGCATTCTCAGGTACTCAACATCGGTGAAAACATTCGCCAGGATCAGGTGGGAGGCAAACAACCATAAGATCAAAATGAAAATTACAGCTATGATGTTATTGAAAATCCCTGAAAATGAGGTTAGTGTTTGAATATTTGTAAACCGTACGATAAACCATATACCCAATAGAAAGAAGTCGAGCAAAATGTGTGTTACCAAAGCATCAACCGCTGCCAATGTAAGGGGTATATCGAACCTGAAGAAAAGTAACCCCCAATGCCAGAGCATAACAAAGAAACCAAAGATGATGTAGTTTCTGAGGAATGTTTTGCTGAAAATTATTTTGTTATTCAAACCCAATAAATTTGATGATGATGACTTGTACTGTTGGTAACCGGTATAATTTTCGGGAATTCTCCTTTTGGTATGAATGGCAGAGATTTCGTTGGTTTTACATGGGCAGGGTAAGGTTTGGTGGTAGCCACACCGACACCAAACCTCACCCCAAAAAGGCAATTATTTGAACAAAAGTGTTATTTTATCTCACCACCTCCAAAAAGAACCAAGCCTTTGATGTATAAAACTTTTTCAGGTTTTGTGGTTTCCGGAGTATGATCCATGAAAGACCTTTCATCAGAAAAACCACCAAAAATGGCATTGACTTCGCTTTTCACCTGCCAACCTTCAGGAATTTTCATTGAAACGCCCCCGAAAATGCAAAGCAGGTCGATAGCGTTAACTCCATCGGCAAGTTTTGCTTTCCGGAAATCAATTTCGCTACCTCCAAAAATGGCGGTCAATTGCCCCCCTTTAAAGTTTTGGGAGAGGATTTTTTTTTCTCCTCCGCCAAAAACACTCACATCGTTGATCACATCTGCAGAATCATTTTCACCTGTTTTATTGATTTCATGCTTTGAATAGCTTTGCCGCCTGATCAGGATGGCAACACCTGCAACGATCAAAATGAGGGGAATGACAAATCTTACCACTTCCCAGAATTCCTGATTAAAAATATCTGCCAAAAGGAAAACTGAACCGATGACAAACAAAATAGTACCGGTGGTTTTATTTTTTTCTGAAGTGAGCAGTACGATGCCCAGCAGGATCAGTAATGATTTCCATGAAAATACATAGTGAGGCAGATCCCATGGTATCAGGTCGAGATAGCGAAGCAGTAGCGCTGATCCTACCAAAACAAGTATAAATCCTAAAAGTGATCTTTTATCTTTTTGATGTTTCATGATTGAAAAGATTAAATTGATGAATGATTTGTTTTTTCATAAGCAAAATTAGATGTCAGATCAGCATTGCCCATGCCGGAATCGGTAAAAGGCGAAAATGGGCAGGTGAATGCATATTTTATTTTCCCGAGGTTTCTTCCAGGTCACTCAAGTGTAAATCAAGCGCCTTCACACTGATAAAAATCTCGTAGATGCTGATAGCCAGAGAAATAAGCAACAGCACCAGGCCTATTCCAAAGATCATTTCTGCGGCAAAATTTCTTCCGATATAGATGAGAAACATGCTTAGAACACAAAAAAGCAAACTTGCCACTCCATAAACCTGCATGCTTTTGATCAAATGAATGCGTTTACGCAAATTATCAATTTGCCCGTAGATAATGCCTGAAGGATCTTTTTTGTAGAGCGAATGCAGGTTTCTTACCAGACCGGCAATGGTTAAAAACCGGTTGGTATAAGCAAGTAAAATCAGCGATATAGCCGAAAATAAAAGGGCAGGGGTGGTTAAAGTCAGTGTGTTCATATGTGTGTAATTTGATTATGTTGGTCGGATATCAGCCTTGTTATTTTTCCGGCGGGGAGGTTGTCAATAGCCTTCATTGCCGATTTTGCAGAAAGATATAAAAAAGTAATCTGCTTGTTTGTCAATAATATTGTCATGTCTTTTTTTTTGATTGTAAGGAATTTGCAGTGCGAAAAGACAACAAAGTTAATGTTTTGAAAAAAACAATTCAACAGGTATTTTTATTGCTGTGGCGAAAGTGAACCATCGTTGACAGGCATCAGGGGATGGCATCATCGGTTTTGTCCTTCAATAATTATGAAACAAAGGTTTGTCTTTGCAACAAAGCACAGATTGCTGTCCTGATCACAGGTGCAAAAAGTAATGCTTGTTGTTTATCAAAGACACAAATGATTGGCAGTTTTAATGCAAAGAGTAAAATGTCTTTACTAAAAATTATTTTTTTATCTGCTTGATTGGCAAACATGTTCGGTTCATTTTTATTTTTTTTCAAACATACTTATATGTTTATTGTTGTAAAAGAAAAATTGAACATTTATAACAGAAATCAAACAAGGTTCCGGTCGTTTTTTACCTGTTCAAATGTACTGTATCCTATGGCATTCTTTGATAGTAAGCGTTTGAAGATTGCAGCCATACAATATTCAGGATTTGACCAATGAAATACTGTTGACGAAAACTCTTTGATTGATTTACAATATTATCAATTGTTTTTGAAAAACAGTGGTTGAGAGATCCATAAACTTAAAACTCAATAATCAATCTATGAAAATAAAAAGCAGATACAAAAACTTCTTTATGATGATCATATTCATCATGCTATTTGTGGGGGTTGGCAGTTCTCAGAACGGAACGATCAAAGGGACTGTTTTTAACGAAACCAACGGAGAACCCCTGCCTTTTACCAATATTGTGATCGACGGAACAACCATTGGAAGTACCTCAGATCTGGATGGTAACTTCACCTTTACGGGCATAGAACCGGGTTTTGTTCGTTTGCGTGCTACATCAGTGGGTTTCGAGGAAAAAGTTACAGAAGAATTTATGGTAACCAATGCAAGAACTGCCAATGTAGACATACCCATGCGCGAGCGAAAAACAGAGTTGGAAACGGTTGTTGTTCAGGCATCACCTTTTCAGCGACGGGAGGAAAGTCCGGTATCTCTTCGCAGATTGGGTATTTCCGAGATCGAACGCAGCCCAGGTAGTAATCGTGATATATCCAGGGTGATTCAGTCTTTGCCCGGTGTTGCTTTCACACCTGCCTTTCGCAACGATGTGATCATCCGCGGTGGCGGACCCAATGAAAACCGGTTTTTTATTGATGGAGTGGAGATTCCCAATATCAATCATTTTGCTACGCAAGGTGCCAGTGGCGGTCCGGTAGGTATACTCAACGTTGATTTTATTCGCGAAGTGGAAATGTACTCTTCTGCTTTTCCTGCCAACAGAGGTAATGCTCTGAGTTCCATTTTTGAATTCAGGCAGATAAAGGGTAATGATGAGAAGTTGAATTTTCGTGCTACCCTGGGTGCTTCCGATCTTGCTTTTACCTTCGACGGACCACTCTCGGAAAACACAACAGCCATTTTTTCTTACCGCAGATCTTATCTGCAGTTTCTTTTCAGTGTCATAGGGTTGCCATTTTTGCCTACATATAACTCGTTTCAGTTTAAGACAGATACCAAGCTAAGCGACCGCGCAGATCTCACCTTTCTTGGCGTGGGTGCCATTGATCAGTTTCAACTCAACCTGGATGCCAATGAAACTGAGGAGCAACGCTTTATATTGGATTACCTGCCTGTAAATGAGCAGTGGAACTATACCATTGGCGCAGTTTATCGCCGTTTCAGAGACAATGGTTTCGATCGTATTGTACTGAGCAGAAATATGTTACGGAATTTTTCCTATAAATATCCGGATAATGATGAATCCCGCGAAAGAACCTTTGATTATGTTTCAGACGAGATAGAAAACAAACTCAGGTATGAACGCACCTCAGATATTGGTAATTACAGATTAATACTGGGGGCTGGTGGCGAATATGCCAAATATTTAAATGATACCTACCAGCAGGTATTCTTTGGAAATCAGATAACCGAGATCGACTATGACTCTTATATTGATATATATAAATGGAACCTCTTTTCGCAGATCACCCGCAAGTTTTACGATGATAAACTCACACTCTCATTCGGTGTGCGAACAGATGCCAACAATTATTCATCAAATATGGCGAACCCTTTAAACCAATTATCTCCGCGGTTGTCTGCCGCATATGAGTTGACCAGCAATCTTACCCTCAGTGCCAGTACAGGAAGATTTTATCAATTGCCGGCATACACCACGCTGGGATTCAGAAACAATGATGGTGTTTTGAAAAACAAGGAGAATAACCTGAAGTTTATCGGTGTTGATCATTATGTTGCTGGTTTTGAGTGGTTACCGACTCGTCAAACCAAAATCACCCTGGAGGGTTTTTACAAAGATTATATGAATTATCCTTTTTCTGTACAAGATTCTGTTGCCATAAGCAGCAAATCGGTTGACTTTGGTATTTTTGGTGATGAGGAAGTTACCTCAACAAGTGAAGGACGGGCTTTTGGTGCCGAACTGCTTTACCGGGAACAGCGCTTCGAGAATACCAATATCATTCTTTCCTATACATTTGTCAGGAGTGATTTTGAAAATAAACGTACCGGGGAATTTATCCCTTCTGCATGGGATAACCGGCATATTGTCAATCTTACCGCCACACGAAAACTTCCGCGTAACTGGGATATTGGCGCGAAATGGCGTTTTTCCGGTGGCGCTCCTTTTACCCCTTTTGATATTCAACTGTCTGAACAGGTGGAAGCCTGGGATGTTCAGCGACAAGGATATCTGGATTTTACAAGGTTCAACTCCGAACGCCTCAAAGCATTTCATCAACTTGATCTGCGTGTTGACAAGCAATATTTTTTCAATCAGTTTTCATTGATGTTTTACCTGGACATACAGAATGTGTATAACTTTCAATCGGAGTTACCCCCCAACCTTTTGCGTGCAACCGATGAAAATGGTCAGCCTTTGCCGGCCGTTGATGGTAAATATCCTTTGAAAGAGTTGCGAAATGAAACCGGAAATGTATTGCCAACGGTAGGTATTATGTTTGAGTTTTAAAATATCCGGAATATACATGAGTACAGTCTAAAAACTTGTTTTTAGACATTCGTGTAAATTTTGTTTTGTTTTATATTGCTGAAATTCAGGAAATTAAATTCGTGTAAATTTGTGTAAATTTGTGGACAAATACTTTTTTTACTGGACTCATACATTCTGAATTTCGGATACATTTTTACATACATTTTTATATTTGTACAATAGATCATTGCAGAAAGAACATCATAAACGATTATTTTAAAATCATATACAATGAAAAAACGGGGTATAAATTTAGTAATTTATGGGATGATGCTTTTTATCGCCATTCCCATTTGGGTTTCTTTTGACAGTGCCGAACCTGATCAACGAAAAACCTTGTTCGGGAAAAAAGAACCAGCGGAACCAGAGGTTATCAAAACTTTAACCGGGCAACAAGGTTATGAGATCACCATTCATTTTGAAAAGGGCAAATCTCATAACTACCCGCTGATGGCGTTTTGGATAGAAGACGAGAATGGCAATTATGTAGAAGATCTATACGTAGCAGAATCCATTGCCAAAGGTTATTTCGGATATGGAGATGTTTCCGCAGGGCACTGGGAACCCGGGCCGCTGAGGAGACCCGCCGCTCTGCCTTACTGGGGGCATAGAAGGGGCGTACAGGCCAAAGATGGGTATTATATTCCCACCCAGGAAGAACCTTTGCCTGATGCAGTTACGGGTGCTACGCCCAAAAGGGATTTTGTTCTGCATACGCGATCATCCGACAGGTTTCAGAAGAAATTTCACATTTTCATGGAGATCAACCAGTCGTGGGATTGGAATCAGCACTGGCACAACAACAAATTTCCTGATGATAAAGAGTACAAAACTTCCAGCCAACCAGCGCTGGTTTACAGGGTCACTGTTGATCCGCAAAACCCTGAAGAGCAATATGAAATGACTGCAATTGGGCATAGCCATTGGTCAGGAGAAAACGGTGAACTCTTTGACGATCTTTCAACCATTACCACAGCCATGGATATTGCCCGGCGTGTATCTGTAAAAGTTGATCTACGTAATGGCAAATAACTGTTTTGAAAGCAAATCCAACACAGCACCAGGCGGTTTTCTTTCGTAAAAGAATGGTGGTAGTATAGAATTGTTGGCAAATATCAAAAAAAAGAACCCCAGAAATGTCAGGGAAATTGGCTTCACCGGGTTTACGGTTTCTCACTGCACTACTACACAATTTTTCCGGACACCAATCATAAAAGATTATATTGCTCGATAAAACGTTTATATTTGTACATAAAAAAAGTATAATCCCAAAAAGGTAAACCAACACACACATCAAGCACCAAACCAGGGGACAGACAATAAGGAAAAAAACCGGAATTTGCAATATCTTCCGGCAATCAGGCAATTACACCTCTGAAAACGTGTGTGCTATAGTAATGATAATGGCCATGATGGTATGGGGGCGTTAGTAAGCATACAATTACACGCACTGAGCATTACAAAAATATGAACATTAAAGAATCAAGAGATATAAAATTACTCGCTGAATTAAACCGTGAAATTCAGGATTTAAACTATAAAATGTATCCTGACAAATATAAACCTTTTAAACTTGAAAAACTTTATCGAATTCTATAAAAAATTGTGGAAAAATGATAAAATTTCTTGTTTTATATGTTTTCTAAAGTATGGTCCAATAGGATATTTCCTGATCGGGGAAAAATTGCATCCTGAAGGACCTTTTGTCTATGAATTTAAACTTATTTATATACGATATATGATTATGAAACAGTAATATGTAAAATAAGGATTTGGTAAAGAAATTATTGACAAAATAAAAAGCATTGCAAAAGAAAGAAATATTAAATTCATCCACTTGGATGTAAAAGAGAAAAATGATATAGCGAGAACTTTTTTCCTTAATTCAGGATTTTCAACTTTTAATATGACAATGGAATTAACCGCAAATTGATATTTTACATTATTGTTGTTTATTCAAAGATTGAGTAATTTTACAAAAAAAGAAATAATGAGAAGCTCCGGGCAATTAACAAATATGCAAAAAGAATTGGTTAAATTATTCAATTATGATTTGAATGAAAACCAGTTGAAAGATATTAAGAATTTACTTTCAGGATATTTTGCTAACAAAGCAACAGAAGAGATGGATAAATTTTGGGAAGAAAATAATCTCTCTGACGAAGTAATGGAACAATGGTCTAAGGAACATATGAGAAAAAAGAAATAGCATGAAGATTGTGCTTGATACAAATGTTCTCTTAATTTCGATACCTTCCAAATCAAAGTACAGACCTATATTTGATTGTTTACTGCAAGGAAAATTTGAATTATTTCTAACCAATGAGATATTAAGTGAGTATACCGAGATTATTGAAGAAAAAACTAATCATAAAGTTGCAGTAAATATTTCAGAACTTCTACTAACTTTACCCAATGTACATAAAATTGATCCATCATATAACTGGAATTTGATACATAAGGATCCAGATGATAATAAATTCGCTGATTGTGCTATTTTTATCTCCGCTGATTATATTGTAACAAATGATAAGCATTTTGATATTTTGAAAGATGTTGATTTTCCCTCTGTAAATACACTATCATCAGATGATTTTTTGATAAGAGCAGAAAGGATATTGAAAAGAAGATAGTACGCTTACTACACGGTCATAAAACATTGGGGGCGATGTGGTTATTTGAGCATCAGTTCTCACATCAAAGTTTGCTATACTTTGATAGTGAAATAACTCCGAAATGCACTACGTTTCTTATGTGTGCCAAGAATTAGTACACCGGCATAAAACAGTACTATCCCGCAAATAGACGGGACAAGCTATGCTTTCATTGAGATGATGGAACCGACCCATCAATGTCGTCTTGCAGGAGAGGGCATTAACCGAACGGAGTGAGCTCATGAACACCGAACTCTCAGTCAAAAGCCGTAGAGGTATGAATGCGGTGATAAGTACAACGGAAATCTGCTTACTGGTAGTACGGCTGGCGCATTACTCCCCGGTTCTTCGCAGGTTGCACCTGTGAAGTGATATTACGTAAGGTTTCACCTTATATATTTTACAAGGTGAAACCTTGTTTAATATGGCAACCAAGGTTTTACCTTGGTTGAACGGAGTTTTCACAGATTTTAGTGTTAAAAATGTTCAGAGTTTTAAATAGTGTCAGCAAGAAAACCCACGATTTTATCTGTGCTTGATAAAGAAAGCGTCAAGTGCAAGGCGGGCGATGACTGAAAAACAGGAGTTTACTTTTGGTAATCGACTGTTTTGAAGGCGAGCCCAACGCAGCAATTGGCGTGATTCAAGGATTGATTAGTTTTTCCGATGAGAAAGACCATCTTTATTATGCACCTGATTGAGAGCGCTCCTTTTAATAAAGGGAAAAACAAAATTTATGTTGGAGTAGCAAGAAATTTGGTTGCATTTTTCTGCAAAGAGTCGTGGGATAGAAATTATGAAGGATTCGTGTCTTTTATTTCAAAAACCCGATTGATTGAGTATTACGAAAGAACTTTAGGAGCAGTACATGTAGGAAATCACAAAATGGTGATTTTTCCAAAAGAGGCATTAGAATTGATTAAGAAATACTTTAAAATTTAAGATATGGGATTAATTAGAGAACCAGAAGGAGTTGACTTTGTGGTTGATCCAAGGCCATTAAAGGATTATGAAAAGAAGCAGATAAGTGATATTATCGCTCATTACAAAAAAACTGGAGAGATTAAAAAGATTTCAACTTCGAAAAAGGCAAAAAAGGGACAGACTGTGTAAATAATTCACATAAGTCCACAACACGTGGTAATAAAACATTTTGCGGACAGTGCTATATTTGAACGAAATAACTTTTAACGGGCGGCTTAGTGGGCTGATAAGTTTGTATTTCAAAGTGCGAAATGTTTCATAGCACCAACCGTTGTGCGCAAGTTTTAGGAATAGTATACAAAATTAACTAATGGGACTTCTAAGTAGTCTTTGCAAGAAAACGCCAAATACTGTGTTATTCTCGTTTTTGAACCGAGCATGACAAAAATTTTGACACACACACGCGTATGATTATAATGCGCGGCATGTAAAGCATGCAGTCAAACTGTTAGCGAGCTCTCTCGTCGGAAAAAACGAGAACCGAATTAATCAAATTATAAACAGATGAAGTAACTGACTAAAAAGACTTTGACGAACAGGGACGAATCGTGAAAAAATAAAACAAAAGCCAAGATGCTATACCTGATCTCGTTATTTTCAACGAGAGGTTTCGGGGGTTCTGCCTTGCGTCATCTTCCGTATCAGCGGATAATTTTGCTGCCCGTAATCCGTCTCGTCGGTTCTGATGAGACAGGTAGAGCAGAAACGTTACCAATTAGTATGTTAATCAATATTAACTTGCTTTGTTTTTCAAAATAGAAGCATTTCCACAAAAAAATCCGAAATACATGTTTTAATGGTATTTCGGATTTTTTTTTATAGATGGATGGTAAGGAAGACTAAATCTGCTGATGATCAGAAAAACCATCTGTAGGATAGATTGATATTTCTACCCGGCATAAAAAAGTTTCTGTCTTCAATACGGGAAAGGTGATCGCGGTATTTCACATCCAGTGCGTTGCTCACCCTGAGCACAAAAACATGTCTTCCGTTAAAATCAAGTCTGTATCCTGCCTGAAATCCCAGAAGACTATACCCATCAGTCGTTTCTTCTCCCGGGGCTACACGTGTTTGGCTGCTTACATTTTTGAGTGAAGCTCCCAGCCAAAACTGATCAAAATCATACATTGCCTCTGTGTTGAACCTGAAGGGCGGTATGGTAGGAAGATTTTCATCCGCTCCATCGCTTACAATGCGGGTACCATTTACATAATCGATCCCGGAATTAATCAAAAGTTGATCAGTTACCTGGAAACCCATGGCTATTTCGCCCCCCAAAAGTTGTGCTTCGCCCCCCATATATTCAAATATCTGATAACCTGATGCTTCATCTGTTTCCCCGGTAGGTTGAAAAATAATGTAGTTTCTGAAATCGTTAAAAAATCCAGCCACTTCAACTTCAAGAAAGGGTTGTTTATAAAGGAGGAATAAATCCAATCCATGACCGATCTCGTCGTTCAAATTTATGTTGCCCCTTTCATATACACCAGCACCCAAGTGTGCTCCGTTGGCAAAAAGTTCCTCGATCATAGGGTTTCGGTGCGAACGGGCGAACTGACCCCCAATTTCAAGATTTTCAGAGGTACGTAGGTTTAACCCGACAGAACCAGAGTAGTTAAATGCTGTACGGCTCTGTTCTACATCAGGGAAAAAGTTATTGGCAATGGCTTGTGTGTTTTGCAGATCAAGTCTTATCCCGAATTGAAAGCGGAGAAGGTTTGATAAAGGAACTTCCTGGAAAGTAAAAGCGGCCAAAGCAACACGTTGCTCGCCAGGTGTGAAGATGTCTGCTCCGTCCATTTCCAATGACTGACCGGTAAAATTAAAACCGATGGCACCTTTGTCAAAAATACCGGTTGCTTTGTGCTGCAGGGTAAAGGTAGAGCTGAAAGCAAACATGTTGTAACTGAGTTCTACCGATTCTTCCTTATCGCCACCCTCGATGATTGCAGATTCTACTTCATCCTGGTTAAATCCCGATAAGTTAAACCTTAGTTGAGCACTTTCAAAAAACTCACCGTTAAACTCCCGTCCAAATCTCCCCTGCAGGGCTAAACGGTCGGCTCTGATTTCAACACTTTCGTTAGGGTTGTCAGGTGATTCGGGTATTTCAAAATTTTGATCGGAGAGAGAAATACTCAATCCACCTTTGGCAAAATCGTTATTGATTCCCCAACCGAAAGATGCATCATAATTATTCATAGAGGTTCCATCTACTTTTCCGTCAGGTGTTTGAATGTCACCAGATTGTCTGAGTGAAAAACGTGCGCTGGTTGCCCAATGATCATTTCCGTAAGTTATTCTGCCAAAGCCGGCACCCATATCGTTTACGGATGCTCCCTGTCCTGAGACGACACCCGTAATTCCTTTATCCCACTGATCGGGTATGTCGGTTGTCATCAGGTTGATAACACCACCCAATGCGCTTGAACCATAGAGCAAACTGGCAGGTCCTCTCACTACCTCGATCCGGCTTGCCACCAATGGATCGAGAGAGATGGAGTGATCCGCGGAGCTATGAGAAATATCTCCCATCCGTTCTCCGTTTTCAAGGATCAGTATTCTGTCGCCATCCATCCCTCTGATCACGGGTCTTGCCGGGGCAGATCCAAAGCTACGCATGGCAACGCCCGGTTGCCCATCAAGCATCTCACCGAAAGAGGGTTCACTACGCCGCTGAATCTCCTCACCCGTAAATACATTGTCGGGTTGATAACGAAAACCACTGGCAGTAGGTGAAGAGGTTAAGACGATCTCGTCCAGGTTGATCCCTGTTGGGGTGAGTTCAATATCCAATTCCACACTTTTATCTTCAAATGCTTCAAATTCTACTTCTGCCCGCGCGTATCCCATATTCTGTACAATTAAAATATGCTTTCCTGACGGAAGATTCGCCAGCACATAATGACCGGAGGCATCAGTAATGGTACCTATCCGTGTATCCTTTATGAGCAGATTGGCGAAGGGCAGATGCTCTCCGGTTTCAGCATCTACAACATGACCATAAATGTTGGCATCTGTTGGAGGTCGGTTATTTTCGGGTTGATTGGCATGAAGAAAAGAAAAGGAAAAAAGGAAAGTAAAAAGAATCAAAGCATAAGCTGATCCTGATCGTAGTATATAATTTGATTTCATGGAAAATTCTTTTTTTGGTAAATGTATTTTTTTGTGGATAATCAATTTTTAAGGAATGGGTTTGCGTTTTGATTGGAAAGCATTGTTGCTGAGAAAAACAGTTTGCTTTTTTTGTTGATCCTTTTCATAACCCTGTTGCATTAAAAATTGACGCATCATTCTGTTGATACGCTAAAATTTGTTTTTCAGAATAGCTTCTGCGCACAGTTCTGCAGGCAAATAAGACAACTTTTATATTTGTTGTGCCTGACCTTTATCAGGATTTTACACTTCACATAGAATCAAAACACATAAATTTGAAAAGGAAAAGCATTTCCTGGGTTTTCTTTTACATGGTTTTTTTTGAAATAATTACCGGATATACAGATGTTTATATCACTTTAAGTCTTTGGTAACTTTTAAATTTCAAAGTCTGAAAGTTATGATGCGAAGATTATTCCGGGAAAGATCCTTTGGGCACAAAAGCTATTGCGATAAGGAGGAAAGGGGATAAGAGGGGGGAGCTCGTCCCTGAAAAGAGGATATCAATTGGGGGTTATAGGTCTGAGCTTTTTCGGCACTAAACAGTAAATCTGTGGTTTCAAGTTGAAATGTTGCCGATAAGACAAAAGACTGAAGCAGCAAGGATAACCCGGATAAAAAGATCAACTCACCTTTGGTATGATCGTGCTTTGGTTGAGGATCATCAGATGATTCCTGTGTGTAGGGGTGGGCATGTGTAATGATATTTCCGTTGTCCAACACATGCGTATGTTTGAAAAAAGCATAATTGGCAAAAAGCATCAGTATCAATCCGATGGAAAGGAAGGAAAGAAACTTCAGACCCAGATTTGCATTTAGTAATTTCTTAAGCATGTGTTTTAAAAATATTGAGAAATATCAAACTATTCTGTTCATGTTACCTTTTTGCTCTTAACGGGCATTTTCATTTTCAGGGATGAGTCCGTTTTTCGGAGTGGGCTCAGGCATATCCGTTGAGCCGATCATATTACCATTTGAAAAAACATGAACAGGGTTAAAAAGTTCATCAAATTACGTAAGAAAACTTTTTTGCAAATAAGAAAAGGCAGGGAAAATAATGTGGAAAGAAAAAAATCCCCCTGGCTAAAATTCGTCAGGGGGATGATTCTATGTTACTGAATGGAATATCTTAGACCAAGATAGAACATTCTCCCCATAATGGGACCCCAGATCATGGAAGCATCAAAATTGTCGTCGAATGGATTTTGTGATGCAATGATGGGATTGGTTTGTTTGAAGTTGGTAAGGTTTTCACCACCTACATAGATGTCAAAACTGTTCCATCTTCTGGTAATTTGTCCATGCAGGATGGTGTAAGCAGGAGATTGATCAGGCATTCTGAATTCCTGGGGCAGCATATCTGTATTGGGGATTCTGCTTTGTCCGTTAAATTGTGCCGTAAGGTCGAACTGCCAGTTATTGTTTCCTGTTGCCCATGATCCTGTAAGTAATCCTTTGTAGGCGTTGACAAACGGTTTGGTTCTAAGTTCCTCGCCAATGGTTACTTTTACATCCGTCATGCGGTATGCGGCAGTAATTTCAAAAAACCTGAAAGGTTCAAAACTAAGTTCTATCTGCGAATTGTTGGCGAATGATCTTCCGTTGAGGTTGTAGAATATTGCTTGTCCCTGATTCGAATCTACATCAACGATCAGTTGATTCAAAAAGTCAGTTCTGTAATATTCAAGTGCCAGTGAGGCATCATTGCCAAAAAGTTGAAAACTTTGGGTAAGACTACCACCATAGTTCCATGCTTCTTCCGGGTTAATATCTTCCTGGAAAATCAGTTGTCTGTTACTGATAAGCAATCCGCTATTCTCGGCAATAAGATTAGGCACACGGTATCCTTTTCCTGCTGATGCTCTAAGGGTTGTAGATTCTGTTATTCCAGAGCGAATGTGCAGTCTGGGCGTGATAAAAGTACCATAGAGGTTATGGAAATCAGCACGCAAACCCAGAATACCTGTAAATAATTCATCTTTCTGATAAGTGTATTGACCAAAAATCCCCGGTACAATTTCTTCTCTGTTGAAATTCAAATCGTTGAGATCTTCTCTGTAATCATCATACAGAAAACTCACACCGGTATTGATTGTATGATCAGCACGACGGGAGATGGTGTTTTCGTAAATGATGTTGGCATATACTGTATTTTGCCTTCCATCATACAGGTTATAACCATATTGTGAGTCATGATTGTGATGAATAAAACTCAGTTGGGTTCCAATGCTACCGTTAGGTTGTCCGGGTAGAAAGAATCCTGTTCTGGCGAAAGCTTCATACCGATCGGTTTTTACTCCAAATCCATAATAATTATTGGATCCGAGAGATGCTCCATTATTGAAAAAATCAATTTGCCCCCCCTGGCGGTCTTCCTGCAGGATACGAAATCCAAACTGTGATTCCATGACGCCGGGTTTGTCATAACGATAACGGTTTACTACATTGTATTTTTTCAGCAGCGGATGATCAAGAAAGCTATCTCCGTTATGATCGAATTTGTTTTCGAGGATCTCTCCATGTGCCAGTACCATTGTCGACCAACGATCATTGAGTTTCAGTGAAGCATTGATGCTGCTCTCCAGTCGTCCGAAATCATTTCCGTAAAAATTGTAGAAAAATGTCTCAGAAGATTCCGGTTTTTTCAGTTCCACATTGATCTGTCCGGTAATGGATTCGTACCCGTTGACCACACTTCCGGTACCTTTGGAAACATAAATGGTTTCCATCCATGGTCCGGGCGTAAATCCCAGTCCGTAAGGCTGACCCAACCCTCTGACGGTGGGTGTATTTTCTGTAAGGATTTGGCTGTAAATACCGGCCAGTCCAAGCAACTGTATCTGTTGTGCGCCCGTTACTGCATCGGTAAATGATACATCAACGGAAGCATTGGTTTCAAAAGATTCTGACAGGTTGCAGCAGGCTGCTCTTTTGAGTTCATTTTCGGTAATTACATTGGTAAGGATAGGATCGATGGAAGATACGTGAGCACCCGGTTTTCTGCCGGAAACCACTACTTCGTCCAGATCCTGCGATGAGGTAAGAACAATTTTCATGTTCTCTCCAGTATTGGATTCAACCAGCAAAGTATCTGATTTATAACCAATGTAGCTTATAATAATATTGTGTGGAAGTTCTTGACTTACTGTAAGTTGGAAATCGCCATCTGCTCCGGTAGATGTCCCAAGTGTAGTGCCTTCCCAAAAAATATTGGCACCAGCGAGTACCATCTCTCCTTCGGGCGAGGTTCCATGAACGGTTCCGGTGATTTTTTCCTGTGCATTGCTGTATAAAGCAGCCATCAGGAAGAACATCAAAAAGGATATTTTAAATATTATCTTATTCATTTGTATTGTCATTTAAGTTAAAAATAAAAACCATGAACAGTTTTGGGTTTTATCATTAATGATTGAAAAAGTTTTTCACGAACCGAGCCATGACCAACATTTTGATACACAAGCGCATGATTATAATTCCTGGCATCAAAAGCATGCAGTCAGACTGTTAGCGAGCTCTCTCGTCGGAAAAAACGAGAACCTATTTAATCAAATTATAAACATATGAAAAGTAAGTGAGTTTTTTCATGGCCGATATCACTCGTTAAACTGTCAAAGAATTTTATAATCGCCCAGCAATTCTAATTTTTCATTCATATCAACCACACGCATATCCTGATCAGAGGATACGGTGATTTTCTGGTTATCATCAGAAAATGATATTTGTTTGACGCCTTCCATTTGTTCCAGGGCGCTTTTTACTTTGTTTACGCAATGTTTGCAGGTAACACCTGCGATATTAAAAGTTCTTTCTTCCATGTTCTGTTTATATTTTTTTGAAAGATTGATGATTTTGTGCACGATTCATCATGCATTACTGATGAGAAAAAGGATTTTTATTCTTCATCATATCGTTTATTGTTTTCGATCCACTCTGCGTTTCTCGGATAGATACAGCAATGGTGCAGGTTGGCATGGGTTTCTTCATCGGTAATAATGTTTTCTGTGTCGTGGCCCGCTTTGGCAATGGCTTTTTCAATGGTTTCCTGCTCTGTACGATCATGGCGGTAAACAAGCGTAAGCATTTTGGTTTGTTCATCCCACTCTGCATTTCTGACGCCCCTTACAGAATAGGCTGCCTTTTCAATCCTTTCTTTGCACATTCCGCAGTTGCCTAAAACCTTGATTTCTGTTTCGGTCGTTTTTTTGCTGACTGCTTCAGCAGGTTTGTTTACAAATGATACGAGAGAAATAAAAAAAACGATGGATAAAAATTTGATTGCTTTCATTTTTCAATAGATTTTTACGTTTATAAAATGAATTTTTATTTTTACGAGAATTGCCTTGTTAGGATGATCCATTGAAATTGCTTCTATGCAGTTCATGGACTTTCAAAACCTGTTTTCACAAATGTGGACCAGGAATTCTCTTTATTCTGAAAAATTACGGGGTTGATGGTATCTTAACTTATGGTTATTAAAATCTTTAGGCATCACTTCCCATTTTGTAAATTATGGGACACGCTTCAGGTAATGTTATTAATAGCCAGGGAATCTTGTGAGTTAAGAAACTTTAGGAAATAAACGTTTCGGTGCAATCAATTTTCAGTTGGTGGGTAAAGATTAAAAATTCGACTCCCCCGTAAGAAGAGGAAGGTAACGAAAAGGGCGTATTAAGATGTGCCGGATGATGATTTCCAGCGGAAATAATTTCGTTTTGATGGAGTAAAAGACCAGGCAGAAAGTAACTGATTGTTGTGGGGTGTATTATATTCTGCCTTGCTTGTGTAAGTGTATAGTTATGTGTAAGAGCAAGGTAAAAAGAATCATAAGTGCAGCACTTTTCGTCATTAAATGATATTATGCCTTCATGATTTGATGACTTTGGTGTACAGCAGGATTCTCCCATGCTCTCTATGCTGCAGGCGCCTGATTCCGTATCCTCGCAACAGGTATTATGTTCCTGGGTAAAAAGGCTGTAATTTGTAATATCGCAAGAATGGCAGGTATGTTTTACAATGGATATACCACTGGCATAAATGGCAAAAACCGATACCATGGTAATTGAAAAAAGGATATGTAAAACATTTTTACGCATAACTCAAATTTAATAAAAAAATGATTACGATGGTTTGTTTTTTTTAAACAATGATCATTATAAAATCAGAAACAGCATGGTTAGATGATTGTTTAAACCATTTAACCCAAATTAACCCTCAAGGATGAAACAAATAGAAATATAACCTGTTTACAAAGTACAATTCTGATATATAATAAAAACTTGTCGTAATCTTGAATACTTTGTGAAAAAAAGCATTTTGATCCTGCTGTTTCTTATGGGAACAGTAAACTTAACCACAGCCCAAAAATATACTGTAAAAGGAACTATCAAAGACGGAAATACTGGTGAAACCCTCGTAGGTGTTAATGTGTTTGTGCCCGAACTGGAAGAAGGTGCTGTTTCTGATCTGGAAGGTCAATATCAATTGACCCTCGAAGAAGGCAATCATACACTTGTTTTTTCTTTTGTGGGATATCAGCGCCAGGAAAAGGAAATTAATCTTACTTCCGATAAGGTCTTAAATATCTGGATGGAAAACGGCGGACTGCAATTAAATGAGGTTGTTGTTACAGGAGAACGCACAAACAGGAATGTGGAAAACACCGAAATGAGTTCTGTAACCCTTGATATAGAAACCATCAAAAGAATCCCTGCTTTTCTGGGGGAGGTGGATGTGCTCAGAACTATACAACTGATGCCTGGTGTGCAATCTGCCGGAGACGGAAATACTGGTTTTTTTGTACGTGGTGGTAATGCAGATCAGAATCTTGTATTGTTAGATGATGCAGTTGTTTTTAATGCTTCCCATTTGTTTAATTTTTTTTCTGTTTTTAATCCTGATGCTATCAGTGATGTAAAACTCTACAAGGGTGGTATTTTTCCTGAATATGGAGGACGACTTTCTTCGGTGCTCGATATCAATATGAAAAGCGGTGATAAAGACCAATACAAAGTCAATGGAGGTATTGGATTGATATCCAGCAGGCTAACGGTTGAAGGACCCATGCAAAAGGGTAGAAGTTCTTTTCTTGTTTCGGGCAGGCGTACCTATGCCGATTTGTTCTTAAAGTTATCGCCCGACGAAACCCAAAGAGAAACACAACTCTACTTTTATGATCTGAACTGGAAAACCAATTACGTGATCAACGATAGAAACAGACTTTTTTTCTCCGGATATTTTGGGCGGGATTTAACCAAACTGAGTGATCTGTTTGGCTTCGACTGGGGAAATACCACTGCCAGTTTAAGATGGAACCACCTTTTCAGCGAAAATTTCTTTTCCGATATTTCCTTGTTGTATAGCAACTATCAGTTCAATATTTCTGGAGAAATTGGTCCTGCTGAATTCCAATGGAAATCATTTCTTCACAACCTTAATCTGAAAGCTGATTTTAACTGGCTGCCCAGCGAGGAAAGTACGGTAAATTTTGGTGTACAAAGCATCTACCACAATCTTGATCCAGGCAATATATCCGCCACTATCGAAGGTGCTGCCGATACCAATATTGACCTGACTGTCAACAATGGTTTGGAACATGGTATATATGCCAATTACGAGCAAAATTTATTCGATAATAAATTTTCTTTTGCCGTGGGATTAAGGAACTCTTTTTATCAGGTAATTGGGCCTGGCACTCAATACAGTTACGATCAGCGTGATCCACTTCAGTGGGAGGTAACGGATAGTCTTGAATTGGAAAGAGGTGAAATATACGATCGCTTTATGAATCTTGAACCCCGGGCGAGCATGCGTTTTAAGTTTAATGAAGAATCTTCGGTAAAAGCCAGTTATAACAGAATGGTGCAATATCTTCAGCAGGCGCAAAGTGCACAGTCTGTGGCGCCTTACGATGTGTGGTTTGCCGTTAGCAATAATATTGAACCACAGGTAGCTGATCAGCTGGCATTGGGGTATTTCAGAAATTTCAACGATAACATGATAGAAACTTCCGTAGAATTGTATTACAAGGATTTTAAAAACATTACAGATGTGATCGACAACGGTGATATTCTTGGTAATGAGTTTGTTGAGGGTGAATTGCGCACGGGTACCGGTTGGGCATATGGTGCGGAATTTCTGCTAAGGAAACCTGCAGGTAGGATGAATGGAATTTTGGGATATACCTGGTCGGTTGCCAAAAGAAAAATACCGGGAATCAATGATGGAAATGCTTATTTTGCTCCCAACGACAGAAGACATGATCTGAGTTTGTCCGGAAGTTATGATTATACACCCAAATGGAATATCGGGATCAGTTTTGTTTATGCCACAGGAAGGGCTTTTACCTTGCCCATCGGCAAAATTTATTACCAGGGAGCTTTTGCACCTATTTATAATGTAAGAAATGCCAACAGAATGCCTGACTATCACCGATTAGATCTGTCTGTTACTTACACACCTGAGATTCGCCGCCGGGATAATATCCGGTTTGAAAGCAGTTGGAACTTTTCGGTATTTAATCTTTATGGAAGAGCCAATCCCATATCCATTTCTTTTGCAGAAAATGAGGCAAGACCTGGAATTCCCAACTCTTCCTATTTCTATATTCCCGGACCTATACCGGCAGTAACCTGGAATTTTAATTTTTAATATTTATCCACATGATATTCCATAAGTCTTTATTCAAATTATTTACGATCACAGTGTTTTTCATCTTAATAGTTTCCTGCGAAAAAGATGTTGTGTTGGATCTGGCAGATGAAGAGGGTACTTTTGTGGTCATAGAAGCAAACTTAGTCAATGATGGCAGAAAGCAATGGATCCGGGTATCCGAATCATCGTCCTATTATGAAAGTTCTTTTGGGAAACCTGTTTCAGATGCTCTTGTTCAGGTATCGGATGGTCAAAATTCCTTTGTTTTTATGGAAAGCGACGTAGATACACTAGCAGGATATTATTACAATAATCAGATAAGCAGTTCCTTCACCCAAACAACATATGCTTTGGAAGTAAACCACCAGGGAAACATCTATACTGCTACAAGTGAATTTCGTCCTGTGCCATCGCTCGATTCTGTAACAGTGGAGTTAAGTTTTTTTTCTCAGCTGGGTTTTGGCGAACTGGATTTTTATGATGTTTATGTCCATTTTGATGAATTTGAAGAAGAAGGAGACCATTATCTTTTCAACATGTATGTAAGAGATACCCTGAAGACTTCACGTCCCAATCAAAAAGCGGTATTAAGTGATGAAACTTTACAGGATTATGTATCTTTGTCTGTTTTGGGTTTTAATGAAGAAGAGGTTTTTGATGACGATAAAATAGTGGTAGAGATAAGAAGTATATCTGAAGAAAATTACAACTTTTATAATATATTCTTCTTTCAGACCGATCTTTCGGGTAATCCTTTTGCAGGTGCACCCCCGGCAAACATACCAACCAATTTAAGTGATGGAGCAAGAGGTTTTTTTCAGGTTTCATCTGTGCACAGAGATTCCATCATTTTTCAGAAACCACAGGAATAATATTATATGACATAAAATCTTTCAATTGTAAAATCTTATATCAGTATTCGTTATGGAAAATTTTGTTATGTTTAACCCGGTCAAACTTCATTTTGGCAAAGGTGTTACCGATCAATTGGGTGAGGTAACCCAGGAATTTGGTAAAAAAGTTTTGCTGGTTATCGGAAAGGGTTCTGTGAAAAAGAGCGGAGCTTATGATCAGGTTGTTACTTCATTGAATACTGCAGGATGCGATATTCTTGAATATAGTGGTATTAAATCCAATCCATTAATTGATAACGTGGATGAAGCAGCCAACATGGCCAAGGAGCATAAGATTGATGTGATCGTAGCGCTCGGCGGCGGAAGTGTTATTGACAGTGCCAAGGTTATATCTTTGGCAATGAAATATGATGGTCGTGCATGGGATATTGTAACGGGCAAACATAAACCCGTGGATGCCGTTCCCCTGATTGCTGTTCTTACGCTTGCCGCCACCGGTACCGAAATGAATCCTGTAGCAGTGGTACAAAGTACCTGCGAACAAAAAAAGATCGGTTATGGAAATCCTCTGATGTACCCAAAGCATAGTTTTCTTGATCCCACATTCACCCAAACCGTTCCACTCAACTATACCGCTTACGGAGTGGTAGATCTCATTGCCCATTCTCTGGAAGCATGGTTCGATAAGAGTGATGCATCCTTATCCGACAGGTTTATCATATCCATTATCAAAGAGGCAATGAAGTATGGACCGTTGCTGCTCGATGATCTGGAAAACTATGATCTGCGTGCACGTATCATGTATGCTGCCACTTGTGCGCTCAATGGTATGACAATGTATGGCAAAAAATCAGGAGACTGGGGTGTGCATCTTATTGGCCATAGTTTATCGGTTATTTATGATGTGCCACACGGTGCTTCACTGTCAATTGCTTATCCGGCATGGTTGAAATTGCAAAAAGACCGTATTCCCGACAGGATCAAACAACTGGGTGCTGCATTGTTTGAGGCAGGTACTGTTGAAGACACTATTTTTAAAATGGAATATCTTTTCAAATCACTTCAGTCTCCGCTAACCATGAAAGAGGCAGGGTACGATATTGCATCTGAAAATGACAAGGAGAAATTAAAGAGTGTAATGTTTAAAAACAAAGTAAACGGATTAAACTATCCTCTTACCGAAAAAGATTATGATACCCTCATCAAATTGATGATTTGACGGGCATTCAACGCATATATTTTGAAATATGAATGCTTGATCCGTTCAGAGAGAGTTTAAGAAATTTCTTTAGGTTATAACAGCATTGTTGATCGTGCTGGTTAAACAGAATTCCGGTCGATATTGCCAATTCAATAAATCATCCAAAGAAAGCGCTGGTTGGAAGATCAGGGCTTTTTTTATGATCCCAGCGTAAGAAGTCCTGAGATAATTGATATCAGGATACTAAATATAATGGCAATCCAAAAATTGCTTACATCAAACCCATCGATAAGGTTGGCGGTTAGCATGATTATCAATGCATTGATAACCAATAGGAAAAGACCCAATGTGAGAATAGTTACCGGAATGGTAAGGATAACCAGAATAGGTTTAAGAATAGCATTTAAAATGCCCAGCACAAATGCTACAACAATAGCGGTGATAAAATCTTTGACTTCCACACCGGGCAAAATATATGATCCAACAACAACGGCAAGTGTTGTAACCAGTACTTTTACTAAAAATCCCATAATCGTATTATTTTATGTTCAAAAACGAATTTAGTGAATAATTTTCAATTACCCGAAATGAAATTTGTTTCTTTATAGAATAATGTGTCCACTCTAAAAAGTATATTATCCACGAATTACACGAATTGACACTAATTTGAATGCCTGACATTCAGATAAATAAAAACATAATATTTTCACGAATCGTAAACTCGACGAAGTCAATTTTTCCGAAAACGAGTTTTCGGAGTGGACCCAATATCGGAAACAGATTTTTTCAAATTTATCAACAGAAGCGTCATTGGTTTAATTCATTTGATAATTATCTATCTGTGTTGAATGGTATTTCGTGGGATTGATCATAGCGTTTAAAAACAACATGATCGTATCGGTAGCACCCTTTTTTTGTTCTACATAATTCATTGAAATTTTGGAGCATTTACTCAATAAATTATAGTCGCTGAGCAGCTTATAGGAAACATCAATAAGTTCGTTTTCCGATTTTACAGGAAAGGCCACACCCATTCTGACCAGATCTTTTGCTTCATCAAATTTTTGATATTTGGGCCCAAATAGCATTGGCATGCCAAATGTTGCAGCTTCCAGCGTATTATGAATACCATTGCCAAAGCCTCCGCCAATGTATGCTACAGATGCATACTGGTATAAACCTGAAAGCATTCCGATACGATCGATGATAAGCACTTGGGCTTCTTTAAATTTCTGTTCATCGTACTCTGAGTATTTTACTACCTTGCCCTGGGCGGCAAAAATAATTCTGTTCATGTTTTCCTGATCAATTTCATGCGGCACAATGATGAATTTGATATCTTTATATTGTTTGTTAATGAGACCGAGCAGTAATTTATCATCTTCGGGCCATGTGCTGCCGGCAATGTATATAACAGACCCCTGAATAAACTTTTCAACCTTGGGAAATGCAGGAGGGGCATGACGGATGGAGGAAACCCTGTCAAATCTTGTGTCGCCGCTCACAATAGCATTTCTTATATTCATAGAATACAGGTAATCAACGGATTCTTTGTTTTGTAAAAAGAAGTAAGT
>CAYMLS010000015.1:0-30491 GCA_964390665.1 uncultured Bacteroidales bacterium
ATGTTATCGAAATAAACAATGTTGTCCTGTGTGCGTGCATTATGATCAGGGAAAATGATGATCTGATCGTACATTTCACCATCAGGGTTGTTGATTACGTCAGAAAAATCGAAAGTAAGCTCTTCCCATTCATTGACAACTGTATTGGCTACTTTTAATTCGGGTTGTGCCCAACCACTTGCTGTTGCCAGTTTGATACCTACGTCGCTGATCACCGGTTTCCAGACCATGATTTTGATGGTGGAATTGGTTTCATCCAGCAGGAATGTACCCAGTTCAGCATCTCCGTGCGAAGATTCAACACCTGCCCAGGGGTTGCCTGCCTGAAGTGCAGTGAATTTGGCCACAGTTGCAGATGTGTTGCCACCTGAAGCATCCGGGTTATCAATGATTTCTAATGCCGGGTTGGTTTCGTTTTCAAAAACGGTCCAGGTCCAGTCTGCACCAAAACCACCGTCTTCAAAATCGATCGGTGCATTTTGAGCAAAACCATAAGATGCAAAAAGCATCATGAGGATAATTGTAATTTTTCTCATAATAAATTGGTTTTTAAATAATTAGTAAATAGAATTGATTTGATGTGTCTGACATTTTCCATGAATCATGCTTGTCATTATTGGGTTTTCAAATTTCATTGTCGGGGTACAGGTGTTTGATGGCTGTTTTGGGTGTTCTGTTGATGGTAAATAAACCCCAGTGCTTTTCGGGTTCCAGTGGTTCGGGTGATCCTTTCCAGGATTCATCAAAGGCTTCGAAGAAGAAGGTGAGGATGTTTTCTTTCTCCACCCAGTTCATCAGTTTTTCGTAATAGATCTTCTGGTATTCTTCGTTTACAAAATCAGGATTGATGCCCCGCCCGTTGGAATTGGTCGCCCATCCTGCTTCAGTGATCACAATGGGTTTTTCGGGGTACTTTTTTGCTACAGAGTAGTAATTATCCCGGGTGTAATCCAGCGATTCACTGATATGTTTATACTCCCATACCGGGTAAGAATGGATGGATATGAAATCCACCTTGTGGGCTACTTTTTCCAATTTAAAAAGCCAGGGAACATAATTTTCACAGAAAGTTACCGGTTGATCAGCCTGGTCCTTTACCTGTTTTACATAAGCAAGTACTTTGCTTTCAGGCACATAATGATCGGTCCATTCCACGCAGGCTTCGTTTCCCACCGAAAGGGAAAAAATAATATGTGGGTATTGATTGGCCAACTCAATGAGGCGGTTGATCTGTTCCTGGTTGTGGATGCAGTTTTTTTCCAATTGTTCTTCAGAATACACGCCACCGCCCCATGGGCAGTTGAAGTTGTTCATTTCTGCATCTATATAGGCACCTTGCAGCACTTTAAAATCAAGATTTTCCTTGCTGATGACCTCCAGAACGGTTTCCGAATGTTTATCGCAATGATACAACCGAAGGTATTTCCAGTATTTGGTCAAAAGCAACAGGTCTTCCTTCACTTCATCATAGGTTGGATATGTTCCACCCGGATGCTGTCCATGTCTGAATCCGGAATAACATAATGCTTTTCCGGGGTTTATTTTCAATTGTTTAAATGTGTCCATTTACGAATTTTAATTTTTCTGATTTATCCCAAACACCCCAATAGGCGCCAACATCACCTTCGGCACCCACTTTCCAGGATTCATCAAAAGAGGAAAAATAGAATATTTCAATATTTTCATCCATGGCCCACAGTTGGGTATTGATGAAATATTTCATGTAATTGATGGATGAAGGGAGAGAATTCCCGAGACTTTCGCCTTGGCTAGGCCATCCGGTCTCGGTAATGATCACGGGTTTTCCTTTGGCTGCCTCCTTTGCCTGCCCATACATATGCTGCATGTGTGGCAAAGAACCGTCAATGTGGGTTCCTTCCCAGAATGGATAGCAATTGCTCAGGATCACGTCGCAGATCTCAGGTATCCAGGGTTTTTGAACAAACTCATAGTATGCATCCACGTATCCTACGGGTACACCAGGCAATTCAGTCTTTACCTGCCGGATGAAACCGAGGAGTTCTTTCTCTGACAGATCATTCCTGTAAAGCACTTCATTACCCACAGCTGCAATATCTACGAATCCTTCTTTTCCTAATTGTATCAGGTTTTGTATCTCTTCAAGATTTTTGTCGGCTTCTTTTCCCAACCATGCACCTGCCAATGTTTTGAGGCCGTATTCTTTTGCAATTTTTGGAATCATCTCATTGCCGTCTGTACAGGAAAAAGAGCGAATCCACCCGGTATATTTCCGCAATATTTCCATTCTTCTTCTGATCTGTTGTTCTGAGATCGTATCGCCGGGTTTTTGACCTTCTTCGTAAAGGCTGAAACAGAATCCATGTATTCCACCATAGAGGATCTCCAGGTACAGATTTCGGATATCCTCCTCTGATTTACCATCCAAAAAGCCTGGTTTCAGTTGTTTGACGGGTCCTTTATAACTTAAAAATTGTTCGGGTCTGAATGACATTTTTTTTGATTATTAATTATTTATGAATGAGTAGCAATTTTTTTCTTTTGTGTGTAATTAGCAATTTATGACAGGTTTCAGGTTGTTAGGGTTGTGTTTTGTATCTATAATTCGCCTCTTCTTCGCACCAGTTCATCTTTAATTTCCCGTGCTTTATCTTCGGTGAGGTTGTAATTCCACATAACCCATATAGCGAGTGCAGCTGTGGTAGCAGGAACAATAATATCGGCAAGACGCAGATTGGTAAGTGTTTCAGCAGATTGCATGGTGGCATTCTGATCAAAACCTACCACCTTGAGTACCAGTCCTCCCAATACCAGTGCCAGTGCCTGACCAAGTTTCACCATCCACCAGTAAATGGCTCCAAAAGTTCCCTCTTTTCGGGGCATACCATTTTTAAGTTCATCCAGATCGCATACATCTGCTGTCATGCTCATCATCAGCGTAAAAAGACCTCCAATACCAAAAACCATAAAGGGTATCGGCATGAACATCATCCACGGGTTTTCGGGGTTAAACCCCCACCATTTTAAACCATATCCTATGATGGAGATAAAAGTTGCTGCAATAAAGGCGTTCCTTTTTCCCCATCGGTTTGCCATCATGGTAATAACAGGGATGATCAGAAATGCTGTAGCCAAAGCACTAACGGTTGAAAACCATGCCGGCCAGGTGCCTGCTGCACCATAATCCCCTTTGAACATATAAAAAACGATGATGAAATAACTGAAGGAGGCGACCATTTGAAATCCGTTGAAAACCAAAAATGTTGCCCCACAGAGTCTGACAAACTGCTGGTTTTTGAAAATCTGAATCATGTTTTTGATCAGACTTTTAAAATTTTTGAATATATTTTTCATGGTAAGTTCATCGCGGTTGGTCAGATTGGCCTGGTCTATTTCTTTGCAGAACAATGCCGGCATAATGCCCAGGATCATACATATTCCTCCAACGATAATGGAAAGCCTGCGTACCCCGATGGCTTGTGAGTCAAACAAATCGGGGTTGGCAATGAGTACCCAGAACCACGGCACGATCATCCATGCTATTTGTCCTATGGTTTGAGAGAAACCCATCAAACGGGTACGTTCATTATAGTCTGAAGTCATTTCATAACCCAGACCAATGAGTGGTGTGGAAAACATGGTATTACCGAGAAGATAAATGATGGAAAGTATAAGGAAATACCAGAAGTTGTACAACTGAGAGTTTTCCGGGTTTAGTTGCCACAGAACGGCAAACAGGCTGCCACTCAGAATGGCACCGATAAAGATATAGGGTTTCCTGCGACCAAACCTTGATTTGGTATTGTCTGTGATGTAACCCATGATGGGATCGGAGATCGCATCGAAAAACCTCGGCAACCCCCCAAGTAACCCGGCAAGAAAAGGATCCATTCCGAATGCTGTAAGTAGAAAGAACATAAAGATCCCTAAAGAACCCGGCAACAGATTATTGACCAAATGACCGGCCCCAAAGGCGGCTTTCTGTCCCAAAGGCACTCTGTCTTTTAAAGGTGTTTTGATAGTTGACATTAGATTTAAAATTTTAGTTAAAACTTTAGTTCATATTGTGTGCTTCGTTTTATATCTTTATGCAGGTATCATGATGGTTTGAACCGCCTTTCCACTGATGGCAAATTCTACCGACTGGTTTCCCGCATCCAGTTTGATCCCTTTGCGTTTTTCGGTAGGATTGAATACTACCACGGCAATGCTGCCATCAGGATTTTGAGCGGCAGTTACCATGATCTCATCATCAGCATTTTCAAACCCGATTCTCATTGCTCCGGGACGGATAAATCTGCTAAAATGGGCAAGGGTGTAATAAATAGGCGTAAAGTAAACCTCGTCCTTTTCCGGATCAACGATCACAGGTGCCACACACCAGTTTTGCGCCCAGTTGGGTCCACCCTGAGTGTTGAGCACCATGTTCCAGTCGATCCATCCATCCACATGGTTGTTCAGGCATCCGATGATATCGCGGGCATAGCGAAATACGGGTACATATTTGGGGTGCAAATGCTTCTGGTCTTCCGGTGCCCAGTCCCAACCCCAGTCGGTTGCTTCTTTCGACCAGTACCATTGATCGTCTTTCCATTTGGGCACTTCGGCATCAACACACGCTTCCGACTGGATCAGGTGCTTGTCTGGTGCCTTGTTGTGAGCATACTGCAGCGCATCAGGAAACCAGTCATAAGTACTGGCATACCAGTGTACGGCAGTACCGTCATAATATCTGGCGTTTTCCTCGTTGGCAAACATCACATCCACCCATTTGAGTAATTCATGGTCGCGGTTTTGATCAAATCCAAGGAGTTTCACATCATGACCGTCATTTTCTAACTGGGGTCCCAGATGATTCTTTACAAATTCGGTCATCTCTTCCGCGGTAAAGTGCATACTTTCCCAGTTGCTGTCGTTGCCCAAAGGCTCATTCTCTACCGTAAAACCCCAGATATCAATACCTTCGGCATTATATGCCTCAAGATATTTGGAGAAAAACAGTGCCCATGTATCGTAATATTCAGGAAGGAGTTTACCTCCCTTCCAGTCTTTGTTATCCTTCATCCATGGTGGGGCGGTCCAGGGAGATGACATGATCTTAAAACCATCTTTGGAAATGGCCATGGCATCTTTGATCATCGGTATAATATCATCACGGTCTTCGTCAATTGAAAAATGTTTCAGTTGCGTGTCTCCTTCTACCGGAGCGTAAGAATAATTTCCCAGCGAGAAATCGCAGGAGTTCATGTGCGTGCGTGTAAGGGAATACCTGGCACCTGATTCACCGAAATAGGCCTCCAGAATCCTGTCCCGGTTTTCCTGGCTTACCTGGTTGAGCAGATAAGCCGATGCTTCGGTAAAAGATCCCCCAAAACCGGTGATCTCCTGAAATTTTTCTTCCGGCAGAATGTTGATCTGTGTTACCTGCTCTGTGGTTGGGAAGTTGGTTAACTCGGTTAATTGATGGCCACCTTCAGAAGTTTCAAAAATTTGAATGTCTGTTTTTTGCGAATTGCTGCAACTGCTCATGATAAAAATAATGAGTGATAAGGTTAGGAAATGGTAGGTTTTTGACATCATAGCGTTTGTTTTTTGTTTTTACTAAAGACCGGGGTTGATGGGAGGGATTTTTACATCCTTCATCAAAGCTTCTTTATCTCCGTTGTATGTTTTGGTGATGGGTTTTCCTTCACGGGTAAGTCCGTCGAAAGTGCCTGCATCAACTTCATCCCAAAGGACAAACTTAGCCTGCGACTGCAGGTTGATCAATCCGAAATGATTCTCCGACCCCAGGGGATTGGCGGCATCCTTCCATTTTTCATCAAATGCTTCGAAATAGAAGCAGGATATTCCTTCACGGTTAGTCCAATCGCGCATCAAATCATGAAAAAGTGCAGACTTGTACTCATCAGTCGCCCTTGATCCTTCGTTTCCATAAGGTCCGTTGGAAATGGTTGCCCACCCTGTTTCACCGATATGAACGGGTTTGTTAACACCCAGACCGTGCATGTATTCAATCACGCTCTGATACTGGTTTTGGGCATATTGCAAAGCCCTTTTCATGGCTGCATCAATCTTTTCGGTATCTGACAGTTCCTGCTCTTCTTCGGTGATTCCCCAGAAATCGGGATTGTAATGGGTGTCATGCATGGGATAAGTATGGACAGATATAAAATCCACGGCCCTGATCAGATCATTGAGATCATCCACATGATAATCTTCGCTACCTCCGCCCCATGAGGCAAAATTGTCGGAACTTGTGATCCATAGATCTTCGGGTAGTTCACCTTCCTTCTTCATATCCTGCAGGTGATTCACCCATTTAAGTATGATACCCGGTACTACATAATATTCCCATGCCCAGTGAACCATTGCCTCGTTTCCCACGGCGATGATCTTCACAATATCGGGGTACATTTGGGTCAACTCCACGGCACGTGCTATCTCCACTGCATTGCGTTCACTTTCCTCATCGCGGATACGGTCGGGCAGATCGGTAAATGCATTCTTACAGTCGATCCATGCACCCAGCATCACATACATCTCAAAGTCAGGATCCTCTTCTTTTAACTGTGTGATCGCTTTCAGCAGGTTGGACGCCTCATCGAGATGTACATTATAAGTCCTGAGCAATTTGATTCCCAGTGCTGAAAGGATTTTCATATCTTCTTTCAGTTGTTCGATGGTGGGTTGTATGTCGCGGGTGTTTTCCCGGTATCCTCCATATGAGATGGCAAGATATTCAGGGTTTCCAAGGATATCTGCAGCTGTTTTCTCTGCTTCTTGCTGCGCAGGGTTGCAAGATATCAACCCCACCATTACAAAAACTGAAATCAGAAATATATATTCTCGCATTGTTATAAGTGTTTGTTTTGAAAACATTTAATATTGATTTCCTGTGGTTTACTTTTCTGCTCTCCGCTGACCCAGGTCTTTTTCCATTTCCAGGCAGGTTTTCTGGTCAATGGCATAGAAATAGAGAAGTATGGCACAAGACATATACAGGATGCCCGGGAACACTGATATCATCAGTTTTATTCCGGTGAGAGAGGTTGCTGTTTGTTCAATATTGGGTACGAAGCGAAACAAGGCGAGCATCCATCCTGCAAGTGCTCCACCAATACCCCATCCTGCTTTTTGGGCAAATGTGGCTGCCGAGAAAACCAACCCGGTAGACCGCCTGTTGAATTTCCATTCGGAATAATCTGCTGTATCGGCAAGCATGGTCCAGAGCAAAGGAACCGCAGGAGCATAGGTGAATTTCGCCAGAATGTTAAGAATGTAAACTGTGTAAATGTCATCGTTTCCGGGTATGTATAGAAGAATAAAAAATAAACCGGATATCAATGAACTGGCCATGTATGTATTTCGTTTGCCAAATCTTTTGGATAACGGTTTTGAGAAAGGAATGCCCAGAATAAGTGCCACCGTTCCAATAACATTAAACAGTTGTACGCTTTCTTCTTTTCCCACATAATATTTGAAATAATAAGCAATGGAAAGATTCTGCAAGGCAAACATGACAAATGATATGATACCGACAAAGAACAGAATGACCCAGGGGCCATTTTTGAAAAGGTTTTTTACGTCTTGTTTAAGGTTCTTTTGTTGCTCGCGGGGAGGAGTTATCCTTTCGCGGGTAGATTTGAAGGTGATCATAAACAGGATAAAACTGATGGTGGCAAAAAGGATCAGGGTATATTGATATCCTTTCGACATGTCTCCTTTTCCGAAATAATTCGCCAGGTAAAGTGCCGAGCCTGTTACAATAAGCTGCCCGGCAAAAGCAAAAATAAAACGGTAAGAATTCAATCCTGCTCTTTCGTAAGAGTTTGAAGTCATGACAGCTCCCAGGGATGAATAGGGCAGGTTGATGGCAGTAAAAACGGTCATCAGCAAAAGATAGGTAACACCTGCGTATATTACTTTACCAGTGGGGCCAAAATCAGGTGTGGTGAAAGTGAGTACTGCAAGTACGCTGTAGGGTAGTGCCATCCAAAGAATATAGGGGCGGAATTTCCCCCAGCGGGTGTTTGTCCTGTCTGCTATGATACCCATCAGGGGGTCGCTGAGCATATCCCAGAAGCGGGCAATGAGCATAATGGTGCCGGCAGCTGCCGCTGAAATACCAAAAGTATCGGTGTAAAATATCAGGATCCAGAATCCCACCATGTCCCAGACAAAATGGGAGGCGGTGTCGCCCAGACCGTATCCGATCTTTTCTTTTACTGATAACTTTTTGCTGTTTTGGGTCATATATGTATTTTTTTCTGTTCTTTTCAATCTTAGATTCGCATGTGTTTTAATTTACTACCGGTCAGAAAATATATCAATAACTTCTTTGGGTTGCCTGTCCACGGTGTAAAGTCCCCAATGCTTCTCAGCACCCATGGGATCGTTGGGGTCGCCTTTCCAATCCTCATCAAATGCTTCGAAAATGAATGTGGTGATGTTGTTTGCCGCAGACCAATCCATAAGTTCCTTTACGTATTGTTTTTGCTTCTCCTGACTTGCGCGTGGTCCGAATTCTGATGCAGTGGTTGCCCATCCGGCTTCCGTAATGACGATCTGTTTTCCGGGCAATGCGGTTTTCACTTCCTCAAAATTCTCAATGGAGTAACTCATCCCTTCATCCAGGTCTCTGCCTTCCCAGATGGGATAGAGGTGTATGGAGACAAAATCGACAACCTCTGCCAGTTCCTCTCCGTTATCCGCCCACCATTTGTAATTGTCGGCCACAGTTACCGGCTGCTCTATGTCCTGCTGAACCCGTTTTACGTATGTAATTACTGTATCCACATCTACCCGGTGCTCATTCCAGTCTACCAGCGATTCATTCCCTACATTAACAGCCACGATAATATCATCATACTCATTGGCCAGTTCAATACCCTTTTCGATCTCCAGAACGTTCATTTTTTTATTCTTTTCCAGGGTTTCCTTTGGCCAGGGTTCGGTTAACCATTCGCAGGTTTCGTAACTGTCTGTCTCTGCCCGCAACCAGATGCCCAGCAACACCTTAAAATCAAGATCGTGTTTTCTGATCACTTCCAGCACCATCTGACTATTCTCTTCACAATCGTAAAGCCGGATGAGCCGGAAAGGGGTTTGTTCCGACAATATCTGAAGATCTTCCAATATCTCTTCATTACTGGGATTAACCGCTCCCTGACCACGATCGGGGTGCTGGCCGGTACGAAATCCTGAATAACAAACAGCCGCTGACATCCCATTTAAAAGAAACGCCTCAGACTGCAGTGAAATGGCAGGATCAGCAGTATTTGTATCCTGCTGATGCGATGATTTGCAAGACATAAAACCGATTGTTAGTAGCAAGAGAATAATGTTTGTTTTTGTCATCACAGACTATTGTTTTTTGTTGAAAAACTTACGCAACCTCCACAAATACTTCCAATCGTTCTATGGTTGCAGAACGATTGAATATCATTTCACTGATCTGTTGATCCAGAGATTGTCCCTGTATCTCCTGTTTGCTTCCATCAGTAAAACAAACTGTTATTTGAAAATGGTTTGACAAAGTGTACACCACAGGAACCTGACAGAAAGTGAAAGCCAGTTTTCCATCCCGGAGGGTTATCTGTTTTTTGTCGCCAGTTAAAAAGTAGTAGTTGAAAGTTTCTTCCTGAGCAAGAAACTCTTTCTTTCTGAGCAGGCAGGGGTTGAATGTCAGACATCCTTCTTTGACGAAAACGCCTAATTCTGCGAATCTCACCAGAATGTCCTCTTTAACCTGACCGGTCATCCCGGGTTGCTGCGCCCCTTTATGCACAGGAGTGTGCGAATAAGGATCGGTGGGGAACGCGCCGTAAAGTTCGGGAGACTTATGAACTCCTATGCCCGCATCGATTTCGTAGTAATGATCCAGCAATTTTCCTACAATCACCGGATCGGCATTTTCTTCGATGGCTTTCAGACAACATTCCTGAACAGCGAGATGTAATTTGGACACCATGTGCCAGTAAATAGATCCCAAACCTTCATAGGAGAAGAAGGTACCTGACCTGCCGGTAAACGCTTTGTGATTGAACACTTTCTCAAATGCATGCATCACTTTTTTCCGGTCTTTCTCCACCAACTCCTTCCATCCTGTTTCTGCAAGGGTATTCAGGGCATGATGCAGGTCTTTGTTATTTCTGAAATTTCCATTAAAATGAAAACCTCCTTCAATATCCTGATCTATAATACTTTTATCGCCTTCCTCTACTAATTTTTGCAATAGTTCTGATGATTGCACTTCCTCTTTTGGGATATTGTTTTTCTGCAGAAACCCCGGGAGTTCCTTGTTGGGATATAAAATGTAACTGTATTGATCAGGTCTGAACAAAGCACTGTTTTTCAATGCATCGAGGACTTCGAGCGCCTGCTTTGAACTCAGATAACCCGAACTCAGCACAGCAACCTGTCCTTCAAGCATTTCATCAAGATGTGTAACCGATACCTCATCTTCAGTGGCTGTCATTAGGTTGTAAGCATGGTACAAATGATCCTGACGCTGATTGACCCGGATGGCTTGTTCTATAAAATGTATACTCACATCAGCGAACTTTTTGAGACCCGACAGGGATACGCTCCTCTTCTTGCCCCAGAATCCGTTCTGATAAATGTGATGACGGTATTCAGATGCACCGGTTCCTATCTTATCAAGAATTGATTTTCTTTCCTGGTCAGAAATCCCTTTTTGCAATACTGACTGATACTCATAGAAGGTTTCTCTGACGGTGTGGTAAAACTCTATCATTTCATTGGAAACCTTTATGCTTTCCAACCTGGATTCTTCAATGATTTTGCGGAAAAACTTCATAAACCTGTGCAGGTAATAAAGCGTGACCATAGAAACCCCATTACCTACCAGTGCATTGTTGGCATCGTTCCATTCGGGTCTTTGGGTGTTGAGCCAAATACCCGTTTCCGGGATAAAATTGGATAACTTGGCCAGCACGGCAGCAAGGATTTTTTCCAGGAAGTTTACGTGATAGATATCACCGTTGCCTGTTTTTAGCAGAGCACCATCGGCACCCACCTTTTCGCGCAGTTCCCTGATGGATGCATCCCATTGATGGTCAAAACCAATGGTATCTTTGGGGTTGTTCATTATCTCATCATACGGTTTGATGATGTATGGAACGGCAGCATAAACAAACCAGTCTTTATCTAACCAGTTCTGCAGGGTTCCGGGATAGAAATTTTCGATGATCTCCAGAAATTTCTGAAGGTATATGATCTGATGATCACCCCAATAGCCAATGTAAGACCATGGATTGTCCGGTTCGATGGTTTCCCAGTCGAATCCACCTTTTGTAACGCGATAAGGATTGTATCCATCAAAGGTGGAAGCATTCAAAAATCTGAATATCATGCCTTCAACAAACTGTGGATAGGAATGCGCCAGCGCTTCCCAGTTCTGAAAGATATCGCGCCAGTTGCCTTCGTAGTCCAGTACTTTGGAACCATCATTCTCATTTAGTGTGTTGATTGAGAAGTTGTTCCAGGGGCGGCTGGGGTCTCCATGACGCCGGCTGAATTTCAACGGAAGGTATTCGATGCATAACCTGATCAGGTTGGCATCCTCTGATCCGGATAGTTTCTCTTTGAATGTAGTCAGGGTAAATGTATCTTCCAGACCATTGATGAATTGTTGATGATCTGCCAGCACATTTTTATTTGCACCCTTCAGGTATTTTATAAAATCGTGTTTCTCTATCTGATAGTTATGATCAAAAATTCCACCGCGCATGATGTTGAACAGCACATTGGAGAAATGGCGGGTGTCTTTGCGCTTGTCGGCGGTAAATTGCAACCCATCGGCAGCGGCATTGAGACTGATCAGGTTTTGCGTGCCGGCATCCATATTATCCTGTAGTTGTTTTTCAAGGTTTGGGTTTTCGCGGATCGATCTGGCAAGCGCGATGATCTGCGACTGGTTTTGATTTACATTGGCAATGATCGTCCAGTTTTTGGATGCCTGAGCTGGCAAAACGATTTCTTTGTTGACAAAATAGGCTCCTTTTTCGCCTTTTACATCATATTCCTGCTGTATGGGCAGTTGCTGACGAAATGTATTCAACTGTTTGGAAGAAAGTAAATATGCAGGATTCCCCAGTCCTAATGACCAGGCAATGTTTGCTTTTAATGCTTCGCTGGGTTCGGCTTTATCAACAATGATAGCACTAAGGGCAAAAATACCAATGCCCGAACCGGGATGTAACTCACTTCTTTTATAAGCATCCACCAGGTTGCTGGTAGCTCTTTGCAGGTCGCTGCTTACACCAAAGGGCATAATGTTCTGAATGCCATCCAGAAGGTTTACTCTGTATTCAGCTGTTGAGAGATTTATCAATCTGGATTTTTTAACAAAACCAAACAGATTACTATTGCTCCATTGGTATTGGAAGGCAAGGTTTAAATCATGATTGATTTCTTCAAAAATGATCTTGTTGCCATAAATATTCTTGAATAGGTTTCTGCTGATATTGTATTTGCCTGTAAAGCGTTCTGAAAAAGGTTCCCATATCATGATTTCATTGCCCGCATGAACCTGTAAAATGGTTTTACTGCCTGTAATGTCAGCAGATTCGGTTATTTTATCATCGGTGTAATAGGGAAACAATGCATATTCAGGATTCTTACGCCCAGCAGATAATCCGCCATTGCTGGAAATAAACATCCAATGATTAGAGTCACTCACAATGCTCATAAAGAAGGGACGCATGGCATCGTGATTCGATATCTTGTACCACGCTTCATTTTGGTATTCAACCATTTCCATGTCTGTCTCCTTTGCTTTGTTTGCCTTTTCGGTCATATCAATACTGTTTGCTTTTTTTGATTATTCTTTTAGCAGGCGGTTTTGACCCACAACATGGGTCAAAACCACCCGAATGATTGTTCTTAATTTGTTTTCTGGTAAACCCTCACATAGTCAATGACCATGGTTTGCGGGAAAGGGGTGTCGGGAGTTGGGAAACCCACATAGTTGCCACCCACTGCCACATTGAAAATCAGGAAGAAGGGTTGATCATACACCCATTCACCAGGTACATCATCCCTTTCAATACGTTGATAGAGATAGTCATCCACGAAGAAATCGATCTTGTCTTCATCCCATTCGATGGCAAAAAGGCGGTAATCGTTATCAAAGCGATCGTTGTTAAGACCATACGCTTTCGTAATGGGGCTGCCACCTGAGTAACCGGGACCATGCAGAGAACCATGAATAATATTGGGTTCCTGCCCTCTTAACTCCATAATGTCGATCTCACCACACTGAGGCCAGCTCACCTCATCAATGTTTGAACCCAGCATCCAGAAAGCCGGCCAGATACCTGGTCCGTAAGGAGTGATCAGGCGTGCTTCAAATCGGCCGTATTGTTGCTCAAATAATCCCTGCGTTTTGATTCGTGCTGATGTGAATTGCGAACCGCCAAAACTTTCGCTTAAAGCGGTGATCACAAGATTTCCATCGCCATCCATTGATACATTTTTCGGACGATCGGTATAATATTGCAATTCCTCGTTGCCCCAGCCGCCTTCGCCGGTACCGATATCAAAAGTCCATTTTGTGTTGTCGGGCAGCTCACCGGCCAATCCATTGAAATCATCACTCCAAACCATTTGCCAGTTGCGTTCTTCGAGTTTCTGAACATCATCAGGGTTGCATCCGGTAAATGAAAAGATCAGGATAAACGATGCGGCAACCCAATACATTTTGTTGCTCTTATATGTTGTATTCATATTTTTAAAGATTTATTTGTGGAAATAAATATTATCTGCGTAGAAATTGGTGATACTGACACCTTCAAAAATAATCTGACCCAGGTGAGCCCTGGCGTTTAAACCAGTGAAGTCTGAAAGGGGTATATCCAGAGTGATCCATTCCTGAGAAACCAGGGTTGGACTGGTAAATGTGAGTCTGTGACTTGAATTATCATCTCCCTCAAAAACACCATCAGCGCCAAAATCAACCAGTTCAATCTGGAAATTTGCCCCTTCAGGAAGTGCATTTGGAAAATAGATGTTGATATGCAGGTGGGTCATTTCAGTGGCATCCACGGTAGGATCACTGAATTGAATTCCCACAAAGTTGAAATTGGTGTAATTGAGTACAAAATCACCATTGACTTCAAAATCTTCTGAAAGAGTTGTTTGGAAGGGTTCCCAGTAACCATTGTAATAATCAACCTGTATATTGGGATATGCTTCTGTATAGATAGAGATCACATCTTCGGCAGGGTGTGTGGGGGTGGGGGCATTTTGAAAGGCTCCTTTTGATTCAACGATCAATGATCCTTCTGCTTCCATATCCCCCATGTTTGCAGTGATCACAGCGGTGCCGGCAGATAAAGTTGTTACCACACCTGCTTCATTTACTGTAGCCACATCAGTGTTAGACGATTCGAATTCAACATATGTGGGCGAAATATTTACCTGTTGATTGATGCCATTGGGCATGTTAAAAATGGATACGATCCCGTCAATGGTTCGTGTAACACCATTGAAAAATGTTTCCCGTACATTTTCACCATCGAGAATGGCAATTTGCGGATGGGCAATGGTACCGAGGTTTTCAAATTTGAGTTCATCAATCCAGAAGGTGTACCCTTTTTCCTCTTCCGGTCCTTCAGAGAAGAAGAACATACCCTTCTCGGCTGTTAGTTTGGAAGGATCGGGTATGGGAATAATGAATTTTTTCCAGTTGCTGTTTACCGACAGACCTGAAATGGTGGTTTGAAATTCAGATTCTCCCAGGTCGTTGCCAAATCCTACCAGATCAACGGTTGCGGGTTTTGATGCTTTCACCCAGAAAGTAAGTGCATTGAATTGTGACAGATCACGAGGAGTAGTGGTGTAAAAAACACCACCGGCATATGCGCCATTAGGATCTCCTGCATCAGGCACTTCAAAGCGCATGGATGCATCTGAATTGTCATAGGTGACTTCATTATCTACATTAAAAGCAGTAGGCACAGCTCCTGCAAAAACAGCGTATTCAAGTCCACCACTGAATCCATCGATAAAAACATCAGGGTTTGATGGATAGGAAGCGGTTTCAAGGTCGGTTATTTCGCGCTCGCAACCTGTAAATATTATGATAAACAGACTTGTAGCGACAGATAATATATGTTTTGAAAAAGTTTTTGTATTCATCATTTTTTTGTTTTTTTAGTTGGCAATATTTATGAGGACATAAGTTCTGATCTCCCATTCGTTTCCATTGTCAAAGCCTATGGCATCGGGATCGGGAACCAGTTCACCATTTCCATCAATCGTTTGCGTTGGTGAATAACGAGGAGAGTATTGGTCAAGGGTACGGAATGTTCCCCTTATACCAATTCGGGTATTGGGCAGTTCAAACCAGTCGGGTTTATTTAATGTAGTTGAGAAATCAGCCATCAGTTGCAGGGGGAAGGTTTGATTAAAATCACGGTGATAATCATAGGGGCCCCAATCGTTGATCCTGACAAAGGAGTTGAGTTTCACTTTTTTGTAGATCGTTCTTAATTCGGTACCAAACCGGTTAATCAATCTGGTGTCACTTCCGTTTGCCTGAGCCTCTCCTCCGTAAACATTTACAATCACACCAAAATCACTGGTGGGTTTTGAAATAATTCTGCCATGCACCTCCCAGAGGTCTCTTGCCGGTGGAGCACCAGGAAAAGCGAAGGTGGTACGTCCATCGGGCAGGATACCGATAGCAGCATCCATGGTGGTGGGATGATGACGGTAAACAAATCCTGCACTAAGGGCGAATTCGGCATCTTCTGTTCTGTCAGTGTCCCAGTTATACATCCAGGTTTCGGGCGTAGGATCGTATGTAAAAAGTATTTCTCCTGCCACGGTTTCCCTGTTTGAACGAACTACAAAGGGATCTTCAAGAATATTTCTTGGACGACCAGGTGCAACAACATCACTGGGTATGGGTCCAACCAATGGACGTTGCCAGAGAAAATTGGGTGCTACCTGCCAATCGCCAAAGATCAGGTTGATACCAGAGAGAAAGTTATACTGGTTTCCACTACCACTGTCTTTGAGTCTCCATCCTGTGAATGTCCTGGTATAATCGGCACCACCTTGTGCAACCAATCCCATTGCAGCGGACTGGGCATACCAATTGAAATTTCCTCTCATGTAGGTAAGTTTGATCTTACCTCCCCAGTTATCTTCCGGTTTGATCTCATCTACATACACCATCTGATCGGCGTCTTCACCTTCAACCAACTGGAATTCTCTTCCCTGCAAAGGTTGTCCTGCCCAGATACCACCCAGGTCCACCTCAAAGTTTCCAAACGCCCTGTTGGCATGCAATGTTAAGCGGCGTGTTTTGGGTTGTGGTATCGCAAAAGAACTCTCTGTAAGTCCTAACTGAGCGAGGTCTTCATGGAAAATTCCTGTAAGGGTGGTCCGTCCCAGTGTCTTCCTGTACTTTAGCAGTAAAGCCGGGTTGGCACCCCACCATAGCTGGGGACCAAACGCAAGTTTCAATCCACTGAACTGTTTCTTACCTTCCATCTCAAAACCAAATGGAGCCACACCATTATAAATGTCTATATTGGGTCCGTAATTTGCCTCAGGATACAATCCGAAAAAGTCGCCCTCATATCCCCAGTGATAGTGTCCTGTGCGATAAAAACCATCCAGGTTAAAGTACTTATGGTTCCACTGATAACTCATCCGGTAAACCTGCACGCGGTTAATGGACTCAACGTTTACGTTTTCGCCCGACCCCTGCAGAACAACTGTACGTCCACGATTTTCATAAAAAATCTCATCAATCGGGTTTTCCGCTACATTTCCAAGGATATTGAATTCTACATTGGCTTTGAAGTCAGGAGAAGGATTTGCTTCCACGCCAATAAAAAATGATTGCATATCTTCAAAACCCAGCTGATTGGGATAATTGTTTTCTCCGGGTACCGGATCGTCAGGAGTGGTTATTAAACTACCGCCAGTGCTGAAGGTTGATAGCTCAGCAGTAACACGGCTAAGTCGGATCTTTTTGATCACCTCGGTTTCCATGGCCGCTTTGTCGCCCCTGGCCTTAAGCATAGATTCAACTATTTCAATATTGCTGAAATGATCATTAAGTGCTTTACGGGATGTATTTGGAGCATAAGGATCAAACTTATGCACCTCTGCGAGTGCGTAGTAGGCAGCACGTGGATAAAGTTTATATAATCCTTTTTCGTTGGTAGGTCCTTTGGCGCAGATACCAAACCACTCCTCATTCATATTATTTTCGCCGGGAACATGGTCAAACTCATATCCGCCATTTTCCCATGAAGCATTATTATCGTGCGTGCTAAGATTGACGGTTTGTCCAAATTTCCACCATCCATCACTAAACTGAAAGGTGAATCCACCAAGAGAGTTTCCTGCCCTGCCTAATCCTGCAGCATTTTCATAAACATCTTTCCAGTTGTTTACTTTGTAAAATGCCTGTGCCTGCTGATCTTCCTGGTTGGTAACAGCATTAAAAGCATCAGAACCGAATTCGGTAAGCAATACCGGCTTGCCATATTCATCCCGCACACGGTCGAAGAGATCTGTAAAACTCTCACCCCTGTAGGTATTGATACCGAAGATATCCACATCAGGACACTCTTCAGCAATGATCTCAATAAATAGCAGATCACCGTTACAGATGGCTACAGGAACATCGCTGTTAATAGCCTTCATTTTTTTTGACGCATCGTTCATCAACCGATACATCGGTCGTCCCCGGTTTTCACCTACTGCATTAATTTGGTCTGCCTCGTCAGGAAAATCTTCTGTTTCCGCACCTGCCCAAAACAGACCATAGTTGTTTTCATTACCAAGAAGAAAAAGTAAAAGTCCTGGTGTCCCTTTGTATTCCTCAGCCAGTTGAGTGACTTCAGAGAGCAGAAGTTCCTGTGTGGCGGGATCATCGTATTTTGTTACAGCGGTCCATGCTCCATCTATGGTTAATCCATACCGACCAAATGAATGGTTGAGCATAGTATAGATACCATAGTTTTCATAAATATAGGTAATCCATTTCTGCTGAATACCCGTGTATACACGGATGGCATTGACACCCATGTTTTTCAGGAGCGACATTTCATCATCCAGCGCCTGCTTTATGAAATCATCGGGTTGATTCCATAAACTGTAATTAAAATTGGTTCCTACGGGAAAATAATCCCAGTTCATGCCATTAACCATGAAAGGTTTCCCATCCACCATCATTGTCCACTCACCTGATGAATTCACTACGGAAACAGTACCGTTTTGTGAAAACAAGGAAAGCGAAAAACCCGAGAGTGCAATGAATAAAATTAGTTGTTTCATAATGTTTGAATTTGTTTTTAATAAGCCATAGGCCTTTCTCTCTTGTTTATGCAGCAACAGAATATCCGAACTGCGGATACTCATGTTTGAGGCAAAGCATTTGCTTTTTACATGTTTTGATTGCTAAAATAAATTTGAGGGAAGCGACATATGTGTTTTGTTTTACGTTTAATAATCATTAGAATTTGTAAAATTGAATTTTAAAGGGCGAGGTAAATGTAAGATGGTTTGAATGAAAAATCCTACTATACATTACATATACAAAGGCAGAATTTTCACCGGTTTTTTACTTTTTAATGTATTCAAATGACTGTAAATGATGGTGATATGAAATATGTAACTTTGACAGGAATTCCATTTTCTTTTCCGGGTGTATATACTTTGTTAATATCCTGTTTCGGAAAAAAGATTGGATACTGAGGGTGGAAATTGAAATTTGATTTGCAGATTCAGAAGAAAAACACAGACGTTGACACTTTTTATGTGTTCAGAAAAAGATAAATGATCGCAATATGCTGATAAGATCGCTCTGCTGAACCTTTTTATGGATCGTTTATGTAAAAATTTTCAGGCAAAAAAACAACTTTGGCATATTTTATGGTAAAAAATTATTCTGTAAAATTTAATTTAATTCTTACTTTTGTTAACAAATTATCTTAATGGTGAAAGTTTCTTTTGGTTTTTGTGTTATTTCTTTTTGTTACACTATTGATAAGTTTGTAAGATGCTCTTTACTTGTGGTTTGATTGCTCTCTGGATGCTCAAAAATGGTATCAATCACTGACTTTTTCAGGGTCAAAAGAAAAGTTCCATAAATTTGCGGAGATTTTCCTGAACAGTTTTAGGTTTGAAACATAAAGGTTTTCAGGTTTTCATATCCTTCATGTTGGTAATTTGTTTGTTTGCCTTCGTATGGTTCTTGAATTAAAAATCCTCTGTTTTAGATGAATGCGCAAAAAAATTCTTTAAAGGAGCAATAAAATGGAAAACATACGGAATTTTTTTTTATTATTGCAAAAGCATTCCCCGGCGATCATCAACTACATCATCAATTTTAAACATTCTGCAAAAGAGGAAAAAATATAGTAACACATATCAATTGTATAATTCATCAATTAACAATTCAACAAACCCATCAATTATCACATTTTAAAATAGTAAGATTATGAAAAAACAAAAAACATTAACAGTTATTGCCCTGATGGCCGTTGGTAGCATGTTACTCTTCAGCCAATGTAAATCAAAGCAGGAAGTTACCTCAGCTCCCAGCGGAGAAACACGCGTTGAGGTTTTGTGCAGTGGACCTGAATTTTTTACTGATGGCGAATATTTCAGAGCCAACAGTGTTGCTGAAAGTCCCAACCAGGCCAACTCAAAAAGAATGGCACTTAGTAATGCAAGAGCCGAATTGGCCGGGCAACTGGAGGTTACAGTTAAATCTGTGATTGATAATTATGTGCAGGATATTGCCGTGGGAGATCAGCAGGAGTACCAGCAGAGGTACGAAGGTCTTTCAAGGGAAGTGATCAATCAGACTTTAAATGGTACCCGCGTTATTTGCGAAGAACTTACCAGAACACCCCAGGGCAGATATAAAACATATCTTGCCATTGAATTGATGGGCAGTGAAGTGCTCAACGCCATGAATCAACGCATCTCCAGAGATGATCGTCTGAGACTGGATTATGACTATGAAAAATTCAAAAAGAACTTTAACGAAGAAATGGAAAAACTCGAAAATCAATACTAATTGTTGGTTTTTTTGAAGAGTTTTTTGATATTTCATCCCCTTGTTGTCCGCCCGTTTGTTACGGATTCTTTACCATTTGTATTAGAATTCCACATAAACGGGCGGTCTTATTTTCCCTTCCGCTTCAATGATAAATTTTGGTATGATGTCAAAAGTTTGCTTTTCTGTTCTCTTTTTGCTGATGAGTTTTTTCAGCAGTTATTCTCAAAACGATCGGGAACGAATACGATCAGATAAAAACCGTTTTCAAAAATTGCTGGAGAATGAAATTGAAAAGTCTGAATCTATCAATGATTCGGGGCTGCCTGATTTTTCAACTCTTTTTCCCGACAGACTTCCCTCCTGGATCAATCATATCCCCGCATATACCGGTGATAAACTTCTTGTGATCGGTGCTTCCGATCCGGGAAGCGATTATCAGGATGGCGTAAATATTGCTAAAATCAGGATGCTGGCAGTTGCCGGTTTGCTACACAAGGCACAGGTTGGAAACCTCAGGGAGTTTTATACCCGCGAAGAATCAGCAAGATATGCCAACGCTTTTATGGATTATACCCGATACCAGGCTGCTTTGCCTGTTGATACAGGAAGCATAAAAATCATAGATGAACATATTACACGGTTTGAAGAGGTCATATTATTAGGTGAAATTGATCTGGCAGACCTGGATCGTAAAAACAGCCCTGTTTTCAAAACCACATCAGATATTGTATCGCATGCCAGAAGAAGTGGAAACAGCACAGAGTTGATTGCAAGAGGTATGCTGGAGATAGAACTGGATGATCCTGCAGCGGGAATGTTTTTTAGTCATGATTACAAAACACATGCGATCAATAAAATTGTCAATACCGAAAGCAGGGTTAACGGGCAAACCATTGCCTCTTTACCTGCGATGTCGTTGAAATATGTAGTGAACGACAGCATCGAAAATACCCGTTTGCCCTATGAAATGGAAGGGATCATGGGTTTTAGTCTGAGAAACGGTTTGTGGTATGCTTACCTGAATGCCATCCTTTTTGAACTCGCAGAAAAATCTTATGGCAATGCCATCAATGTATCTAATGTAAATGATCTTTTCCAGGATATTTCTGAGAATCTGACGCGCGAACTGGTTCAAAACCAGGTAAATTGCATGGAGCGTAAAATGGTGATCCATGATAATGATCTTTATCTGATCTGTCAGTAGTTGTATTGTTTCCAACCTCCTTTTTTGCCACGGCGCGAAGAAAAGTTGACAATCAGATTTTTAATGCTCCAATCTAAGATTCATCTGTTTATAATTTTATTAAATAGGTCAGATGGAGCTCGCTAACAGTCTGACTGCATGCTTTTGATGCCACGAATTATAATCATGCGTGTGTGTGTCAAAATCTTTGTCATGGCTCGGTTCATCTGTTTATAATTTTATTAAATAGGTTCTCGCTTTTTCAACGAGAGAGCTCGCTAACAATGTTTTGACCGCATGTCAGAGCATGCTGCGAAATCCCATCATGCGTGTGCGTGTCTGTTTTATTGTCATGGTTCGGTTCATTTTGCTAAACTGCTTATTGAATCCACTCCGAAAACTCGTTTTCGGAGTGGATTTCTCTTTGTTTTTCTCCTGATTGTTTTTCTAATATATCTTATTATTTTCTTTCTTTTAACTGTAGGATCTTTGCTTTATTTATCCCTTTATGCAGATGAAGAATGAATCATAAAACAAAATGAATTTGTGGTTTTAGTCTTCGCGTTCTTCCGCCATTTCAAAGTATTTCCGTGCTTTTCTGTTTTTTCCCATATCCTGATAAATGCGAGCCATCCGCTTGTAGTGGAATGCTGTTTCAGGGTCTAATTCTATTGCTTTTTCAAGACATTCCAAAGCTTCTGTATATTTACCTTGCTTTTGATAGTTCAGAGCCATATTACTATAAGCATAATCCATATATTCTTCGTCTGATTCAATGGTTTTCTTATAGTACATTTCGGATTCGTCCAACCTGTCGATTTGTGCATTTGCATAACCAAGTCTGAAAAATGCTCTTGGATAGTCAGCAGCCTTTTCATTTGCGACTTTTTCAAAATGAGGGATACACAGAGAGTATTTTTCCTGATGAAAGTATGCTTCTCCGAGTTCAAAAAGTATTCCGTAATGCTCGGGATTGTTTTGCAATCCTCTCTTCAAATATTTTACAGATTCATCATAATTTTTTGTCTTGTTTAATGCATAACCAAGACTGTAATAAGCATAGGTGTACTCCGGGTCAATTTCTATCGCTTTTTTGTAATACGGAATAGATTTTTCTATATCTCCCTTATCAAAGTAGCATTCGCCTGTCAGGTTAAAGGTATAATCGTTTTGCGGGTCTAATTCGCTGGCCTTTTTCAAGAAATGGATTGCCTGGTCATATGCTTTGGTCTCGTATAGGTATTCGCCAAATTTATGGTAACCATAGGCATCCTGGGGTTCCAGTCTCAAGTAGGTAGTATAGGCAGTTTCTGCCGTTGAATAATCTTCTGTCTTTTGGGCACATTCGGCAATATTCAACCATGCTTCAGCATAATCTTCGTCTATGCTCACGGCTTGCATAAGCATATCCTCTGCTTCTTTAAAGTTTTCTTTTGCTAATAATAATTCTCCTATTTTATTATACGCATTTTTGTTATCCTCATCAATTTCCAATACTTTCTGGTAATATTCAATTGCTTTGTCTGTTTCATTGATCAACTGCAAGGTATCGCCCATATTTAAATATGCGAGAGTTCCTTCAGGATAAAGCTGAATTGTTTTTTTGTACATTTCCAGGGCTTTTTCATTTTCTCCCATAGATTGGTAAACCACCCCCAGATTATTATAGGTATCAGGATTTTCAGGATCTGACTCAACAGCCTTTAAATATCCCTGAATAGCTTCCTCGTTTCTGTCGAGTTCCAGATAAATATTGGACAGATTGTAATTGATTACAGAATTATCTGGTTCCAATTCCAATCCCTTTTTAAACATTTCGATGGCAGCATCATGATTATGTAAATCAGAGTATACATTCCCCAGTTTATTTAGGTAATCGGTATTTTTACTGTCTTTTTCAATTGCTTTTTTATAATGTTGTATTGCCAGATCAAATTCTCCATGTTCTCTGTATGTTTCTGCCAGTTCGCCTTCAAGTTCAGCTTCATATGGTTCAAGTTCAATTGCCTTCCTGTAGTTTTCACAACCTTTTTCATGTTCATTTTTTTCAATATATATTTTTGCAATGTACCAATAAGATAAATAATCATTTGGATTGATTTCGAGGCATTTTTGGAAACTCTCATGTGCTTTTCCATATTCCTCTTTGTTGAAGAAGTGGAAACCTGAGAATTTGTGCACGTCCAGATTATCAGGGTCAATTTCAAGGGCCTTGTTTATGAACTTTTCTGCATTTTCAAAATTGTTGCTGTTTGAATAAACCAATATCATGGTTGTTAAAGCATCTATGGATCGGGGTTTGATATCCAGCACTTTTTGACAATACAGAACAGCTGTTTCATAATCTTCCATCATGTAATATAAAATAGCGATCCGATCCAGTACTCTTGTGCTTTGGGGGTTTATCTCCAAGGCTTTGAGCAGATAATGTTTTGCTTTATCAAATTCATTTAAAAAGGTATAAGCATTTCCTATATTCGACCAGGCAAGTTGGTATTCAGGATCGAGTTCGGCAGCTCTTTTAAAACACTTAATGGCTTTTTGTTTTTCGTTTTTTGCACTGTAGTAATTACCCAAAGCAAGATGTGCACTGGGATAATTGGGTTTCAGGTCAAGTGCTTTGGAGATATATTTGTACGCCAGATCAAACTGATTTTGATCAAGATACACATACCCAATATAATAATAGGTTTGAGGCAGATTTGGATCAAGCTTCAATGATTTGCTCAGAAATCTTTCTGCTTCTTCATGATCGCCCCTCTCATTGTAAATAAAACCTAATCCACTATAAGCCTCAGCACTCTGAGGATTCATATCCAGTGCTTTGCTGAAATAGCGGAATGCGTTTTCGAGATCACTGTCAGTAATGGCTTCCTGCCCAAGTTTAATATTTTCGCCGGCATTGTTGAGGTTGTCAATAAAGTTTTTTTTCCTGGGGTTACATATCTCGCAATTGCCAGTATCTTCATGGTAATGAGATTCACAAACCTCTGCTTTACAACCTGGGCATTCAAAACTCTCCACGATCTTCATTCTTTTGCCACACGAGGCGCATTTTACAACTGCTCCACTTTCATCCACGTTTTTTATAAAAGTGGCGTCACCACTAATGTTGTAATCTTCTTTTCCGGATATAATATCCCCGGCAATTACGTTTTTATCGCCCAGATTAACACCGGCCATAGTTTTTTCTTTATTCGCCGCCGGGGTTGTTTGATCCTGTGAACTACCGCAGTAGGGGCAAAATTTCATTTTTGGATCTATCTCTTCATTGCAAGATACACAGTGTGCTTTTATTTCTTTTAGTTTGCTTCCGCACTCCATACAAAATTGCATAGCGTCTTCGTATTCTTTCTTACAGTTGGGGCAGTTTTTCATTGAATAAAGTATTTTTTGTTTCTCAAAAATGAATTTTAAAATATTAGATGGCAGGAAATGTTCTTAATCGGCATTGTTATCGATTTGAATCGGTTGTTCTGATAAACCCAACAAAAAGGATTTATCAGATATACACTTCTTTTATTTGTTCGTTTATCATTTGATTAAGTTGGTTATATGGAGCTCGTCAAAAATATTCATACTGCATGTTTTGCCATGCTGCGAAATCTGATTATCCGCGAATGAGTCAATATAATTGTCAATGGCTCGGCTCATCCGGCTGTTGAGTTTTTATGAACGAAACGAAAGTCTTTTGTGTTTATAACATTTTCTTATGAAAGATTGAAAAAAAGTAGTTTTCTTGCAGTCATTTATTAACAAAAATGATCGCATGTTTGCGGTCTGATTAATCCTCTTTCTGACGTGTTCCGCATTCGGGGCAGAATTGTTCATCGCCTGCCTGGAATCCGCAGTTAGTGCAAACCTTTACTTTTTTATCAGAACTACCCGATTTAATATTGTCTCTAAGCACATTTGCATATCTGTCTTCGTTTTTATCTATCATATGCTGAGTGCGTTCAATTTCTCTTTCTTTTGCACCCATCGCATTGCTCATGGCTTGGGCATTAGATGCCGACATGTCTCTTAATGATTGCATTTGCTGTTCCATAAACTCTTTCATCATTCGGGTTTGTTCTCTTGCGTCATCAACCCGTGAGTCGTTAGCTATTTCTGCTGCCTCAGCTTTGAACTTTTCCGCCATGGCTTTTGCTGCTTCAGGTGTTATATCGGGGTTAGCCACCATGATTTGCTCGGCACTCATTCCTGCGTAAATATTCAGCCGTTCTTTTTCATGGGTTTGGTCTTGTTGTTTTTCCTTGAGTTTGCGGTCATGCTCTGCCTGCTCTCTTTCTTGTCTGATCTGCTGTGCCTGCCTGAGCAGATCAAGTTGCCCGAGTTGTTCTTCTTTATCCATGTTTATTTCTCTGCGACGGCGTTCATCCTGGTAGTCATCCATTTTTCTCTGACGTTGCATTTTCACGTTAAAGAGTCTTTCACCCAGTTCTTCTTCCATTTTTACACGTGCCGATTGCGCTTCATGCTGTTGTTGTATCATGAGCATTTCGAGTGCATGTCCGCGATCTATCTGATGGTTTTCTGATCTTTCCTGTATATCCCTTTGCATGTTTGCCATTTCTTCTTCGGTAAGAAGGTTGTCGCTGTTGATTTGTGCCAATTGCCTGTTAAAATCTGCTGAATTTTGTGCGTTTTGTAATTCCGCCTGGTTTTGTTCCTGTGTAAGCCGGTTCATAAACTCATTGCGCCGGCTGAGCTGTTCGAGTTCCTGTTCTGAAAGGTACATTTCTTCCTTCAATCGCTCAAGTCGCTCAAGTTCTTCCCGGCTAGTATTGATTTTAACCACACCAAGAAACTCCATGAAACCGAATTTTTCGTTAAAGACAGATTTTAGTTTTTCATCAAGATCTTCTTTTAAATCACTGTTCAGGTTGATTTCTTCAGGTGGCAGTTGCGATAATTCTTTTCTGATCACCTCATCAATAAAAGGCGTAAGTTCTTTGGCAAAGGTTTCTGATGCGAGCAGGGTTTTGTCGAGTAAATGTCTTTTATAAATTTCCATAAGATTGGAAATCTGAATTGATACAAGTATTCCCACATCCACCTTTATGCTGGAAGTAGAAACCTGGTTAAAAGTAAAAGGGAGAGAAAAGTTACTGCTTCGACAAATTACAACTTCCACTGGTAATCTTTTCTGAAGGGACTGGTTTACATCATTGATGTCTTTTTGATTACCTTCAGTATTGTTTTGCCGCAGTCCCAAAAGGTTTGCAAAGAAATTTGCCACCGGAGAACGACCATGATTCTGTGTTTTTTTATTGAAACTGTAAACACCCGCTTTGAGCATTGTTTGCAGTTTTCCTCCAACCATAACCATTGCCAGATATCCTTCGGGAATAACCACACCTTTGGTTTTGGAATAACCCGAAAAAAGATTTTCTGTAAGACGGGCGGCAATTTGTCCGGGTTGCATTTCCCAAACTACATATCCTTTATTGGGTGTCTCTACATCGGAAGATGCATTGTTTTGCGATAGGTTATCTTGTTGAGGACTACCACATTTACCGCAGAATTTTGCCCCTTTTTTTAATGGATTACCACATTCTGTACACTTATTATCATTGCTTTGTTCAGACCGGGCAGGTGTTTGTTGTTCTGTTTTTGTGCCACATTTGCCACAAAATTTTGCAGTTTCTTTAAGATTATTTCCACATTTGAGACATTCCATTTTGCTTCTCCTGTTTTATTTATGATTAAATTATTTTGAGTTCACTTCTGCCAAAATCTCACCTTGGTTATTGGTACTTACCGACAGATATTTGTCGAAATGTTCAAGAGTTTTGGCATAAGTCAGAGAATTGAATTCTTTTCCCTGAAAACTGTATTTTTTAAAATCGGGTTCTATGTTTTTAAACTCAGGGTATTTATCCCATACTTTTTTATTGATCAAAGTGGTTATTTTGCGTTGTGATTCATCAACAGCCCGGGTTATTCGGTTATAAAGAGAATCTTCATCATTATTGTTCTCTTTTTTAAATGATCCCTTTTCAAGCATATGCTCATCAAACTCTTCCGGATTTTCATCAACAGAACCTGAAATATTTAGTTTTACCTTTTCTTTATCACTTTCAATGGATTTAGCGTTGTGTTTTGGTTTGTTTGAAAAGAAAAATACCGGATCTCCAAACAGATTAAACTCCATAAGGGTGAGCAGACTTACGGCAGGAGACCTTTCCACGCTTTTATTAAAAGCATTGATCCTGGCCTTCATAAATGCTTCTCCTGCGGTAACTCCCTGTTGTATCTGAGTAAGAAAATCGTGGATAACCACATCAGCAAGACTCATGGGGGGAGTACTGGGACCAAATGCTATACGCGATGATCCCACAAAAGAAACGGTTGTGTTGGCAAGGGATGTGAGCAGGATGCTTTCATTTTTTGATAAACCAATAAAGCGTGCACCATAACATGCCTCAACACCTACGATGTTATGCACCTGGCTATGCTGCAGGGCATCAGGAGTAAATGCAACAGGGTAGTTTGATCCTTTTTGCCCAAACCAGTCGGGTGACTTATTGGAACCATGTAAGTTGAAATAATGGATATTGATACGCGGATTATAGTATTGCATAAGATTCTGTGAAGTTAATCCGGGCGATATATGTAAAGTCTCTTTTCCAACTCTGCTGTTGATCATTCCTGATACTTCCTGCCATACATTGGCGCTGAGTCCAAAAGTTTTTTCATTGGTAATTCCGGTGATCGCCTGTTGTGTGTTGCGCATGAAAGTGATCAGGTCGTTGGATGAGGTATCACTACCTGTTGGAAATCGTCCTACGCAGATTTTTGGTGATCGTGCCTGTGTACTTTTTACCGGATCATCAATAGAAAGAGTAGAATAGGGCAGATCGGTATCCACATCAACATCACTGGTTCCATCATTTGGGTTTGGTAAAACAGGCATAGGAATGAACTCATCGCCGCCAAAAATAAGCAGAAAATGAGTTCTTACATTCAGTTTGTCATGTATTTTCCTGATCCCCATTCTTAACAAATTCACATGATACTTCCAGTTTTTTCCGTTTACCTTTTTCAGGTGATTGTCAGAGGTGTCCAGAATCAGATATTGAATGCCGAAGTGCTTATAGTATTCAGTATATGCCACCAGGTTCTTTACTATATTTTCAGCACCTTGTTTGTTAAATTTTTCTGTTAGTTTGTTGGAATTGATAAGCAAAATCCCATAGTACCAGTCTTTTTCTGCTTTTGCATCAATTTTTTTTGTTGTAAAGAAAGAGAATGTAATATCAGGTTTTTGTTCAGGTTTTTCTGAATTGGATATTGTGTTGTCCTCTGTCTGTGTAATGGGAAGACCACATTGATCACAAAACTGATCACCAATGGTTAGTTTATTACCACATTCTTCACAAAAGTTATTCATCCTGCTCTCCTTTTTATTTAGACTCTAAATCATCGTTGTCATCATGATCATTTTCTTTCCAGAAATTGTATACAGGATCAGGCAAAACATCAATTTCATCAACAGATAAAGATTTCCCATCACCGGACATTTCACCCGATATTTTGCAGAATTTAAGGTGTAACGGTTTAAAACTTTCATGCATGAAGGGGTTGTCTCCTTTTTTTTCCAGATAAAGAGTTTTTCCTTGGCTGCTGATTAATACCGGAGCATAATGCTCACTTTTTGAACCCTTTTCGAAATTTACAAATACAACAAAACCCTCAATGTTTATAGAGTTACTCATTTGTATGGTTTTAATAGTAATTCGGTAAATAATTTGTCAATTCTTTAAAATGTGCTTGTACGAAAATGCCAATTGCATTGTTGGTATTGCCTTCAAAACAGTCATCGCCCATCCTGTACCTAATGTTTTTTATAACAGGCTTACACGGAAATCCTAAATGTTCTTGCTGATACTACATATTGATTTATAAAATGGCAAGAATTGTTTTTTTGTTTTCCTTATTGAATCGGGTTTGTATCTCCCGAATAATACATGTTGTTGAATCTTGTAACAAAATTATGCAATATTCGGAAAATATGAAAAAAGCATGTTTGTTTGAAGAAATAATTTCCATTAAATTACGGATGGAATGTGTAAGGTGCTAAAAAACAATAACTAAAAAACTACCTGATTAATTAACACCCATAAATACATGGTAGATTTTATAAGTTTTTTCGTAAACTTAGACCTTTTGTTTTTTATTGCTATGATTTTGATATGTTGGAGAAGAAATTGAAAGTAGCATAAGAAATGATCTGTATTTTTTAGAAGTTTGTATGGTTGATAAAAAATCATCCTATGATTGATTAGGACGTGAATCTGATGAAATAAGAAAATCCTTTACAATATCTGCTTTTCCGGGTTTTTTTATGATCAAAATTGGGGTATCAGCATATATATGGAGCATTGTGCCTGTAAATTATCTTCTGTTTATTGCTTCTAAAAGCAAAAAAACTGAAAAAAAATTGTATTATTGCAAATAAAAGTGGTTTTATCTTATCTGATTTCCAAGGAAAACAAGATTTTTCGGACACCTCATGCACTTATCATCTGGACCTTTTAAAAGGCCTTAATTCTTTTTTAAATTATTGAATATAAACCCAATGTTTTAGCAAGTACAGCTTCCCTGTCTGTAAAGCAGGGGGAGTAACTGAAAATCCTTAAGAGTAGGCGAAATCCTTAAAAAAAACAGTATGATGAAAAAGAAACAAATTCTGCTTATGATCTTTTTGATGTTGTTGATGATGACAGCATTTGCAACCAATGATACTACGGCGACAGCAGCTGCCCAAAAAGCTTCGGGGAGCGGGGGCGTGGATTGGTTTGAACTGATATTGTTAATAGGTTACATCGGGGGCGTTTTTGTGCTTCTGCCCATTGTTGTATATACCAATTTCAACGAACATATCTTTTCTCCGGGTGATGAGCCGGATAAAATCAATATCGATCCTGAACTTACGCTGGAGGAGCGAAACAGCAGGTCGGTTGAAATACTGGAAAGAATTGAAGAAAAACTCACACCGGTCAAGGGAGAAAATGACGAAGACCTGATCACCATTACCAAAGGAAGTCAGGCGAAATTTATGAAAAAAGGATTGGATTACATCCGTAAACATCTTGATCCGGATGAGGAACAGGTCCTTGCAAGGGTAGAAGAGTTTGAAAAGGTTTATCATGACCGTGCGGCGAGGGCATTTACAGGCTCCTACTGGATCATTGCCTGCAGCACAGGGGTGGGGCTACTTACATTATTTACGGCGGGTATCAATACTTTTTTGATTATTCACAT
>CAYMLS010000016.1:0-30098 GCA_964390665.1 uncultured Bacteroidales bacterium
ATTTAGTGTCCATTCGTGTAATTTGTGGACAATATACTTTTTAGCGTGTACTCATATATTCAATATAAAATGTATACCATCAACAACCGGGGTACGCCGAAACCAATCAGGCAAATCAACAATTACAAAACACTGGTTTTCTGCAAATTAGAACCGTATTCAACAACAAGGGTATCAAAAATCATTTTTTAGGGTGGTATAAATTTTTTATCCATCGAAGGTTCATTTGGCACACCATAGCGAAAAATATTGTATTTAACGCTGAAAAACCAAGTTACACTGAGTTTGTGAGTTTATTATTTGTATAAATTTGTTTGTCATTGCATGAAGAATTGTGATGATAAATCATTCGAGTATTCAATTATTATACAAAATGAAGGAAAGAGGAATTTTTACCAGGTACACGATAGGAGGGTTTTTATTAGGCATCATATTCCCACTTGTTTTCGTCATTACTGAGATACTGAGCCAGTCATTGTCTTTTCAGTTTCAAACTTTTGTGCAGTTACATGCACAACACCCTGTCCTTTTTCTTCTCGACCTCGTCCCCTTGTTTTTTGCCTATTTGGCTTACCGCATCCATGAGCGTGTAAGCAAACTTCAAAGAGAAGCCCTCATTACCAAAGAACAACAAAACAACAAAAACCAAAAAATACTTGAGTTTACAGAAAAAATCTCCGCCGGCGATCTTGAAAGTGAATATAAAATAGATACTAGCGACAGAGAGGATGATCATATTGGCCACTCCCTGTTGAAACTCAAAGAATACCTGAAAAAAAACCGGGAAGAAGAAGAAAAAAGGAGAAAAACAGAACAACAGCAAAACTGGACTACAGAAGGATTAGCCAAATTTGGTGATATTCTGCGAAAAAATAATGACAATATCCACGAGTTATCCTATAATATAGTAAGCAACCTTGTTAATTATGTTGACGCCCGGCAAGGGGGATTTTTTTTAATTAACGACAACAACCCCAACGACAAGCATTTTGAATTAACTGCCTGCTATGCATATAACAGGAAAAAATTTCTCGAAAAAAGAATTGAACTGGAAGAAGGTCTGGTAGGTGCCTGTGCGCTCGAAAAACAAACCATCTTTATTACCGACGTGCCACAGGAACATGTAACCATTACCTCAGGATTAGGAGAAACCAAACCCGACTGCCTTGTTCTGATTCCTCTGAAAGTAAATGAAGAAGTACACGGCGTGATAGAGCTTGCCTCACTCAGGGAATTTGAGAGATTTGAAGTGGATTTTCTTGAAAAATTGGCCGAAAGTATCGCATCTGTGATCTCAAGTGTTAAAATCAATCTCCAGACCGCCAAATTACTCAAAGAAAGTCAGGAACAAAGCAAGATTCTGGCATCGCAGGAAGATGAAATGCGCCGGAATATGGAAGAACTCAGCTATGCAAAAGAAGAAGCAGCCAAGCAGGGTGATCTGCTGGCCAATTTCACCAATGCTGTAAACCACACACTGGTAAGGGCAGAATACAACACCGACGGGATCCTGCTATATGCCAATACACGTTTTCTCAACAAACTGGGGTACACAAGCAATCAGGAAATTGAGGGCAAACACATCTCCATTTTCATCAATGAAAAAGACAAGGACTGGTTTTTCAAGATATGGGATACCCTGGCAAAAGGGGGAAAACACTTTGAGGGTGATATGAAACATGTTACCAAACAAGGAAAAGATTTCTGGTCGATGGCTACCTATACTTGCGTTAGAAATAACGATGGATCTATTGAGAAAATACTCTTTCTGGGCATCGATATTACCGAACAGAAAAAACAAAACCTCGATTATGAATCACAGATCGATGCCCTGAACAAAAACAACCTGAAAATTGAGTTTAACCTGGATGGTAATATCCTGGAAGCAAACCCAAAGTTTCATGAAATTAGCGAAATACCAAAGGAAGACATACATGAATACTCTGTGTTTTCTTTTGTGGAAGATGAAAACAAAAGCAAGTTTAAAACCATCTGGAACAATATATTAAAAGGGATACCTTTTGAAACCGACTTTAAACTCCGGACACGATCAGGCAATGAAAAATGGATACAAGGGTCGTACAACGCGGTTAGAAATATGTATGGTGAAGTGTCAAAAATCATATACCTTGCATCAGACATTACACAAAAAAAACAGGTAGAGCTGGAAAACGAAAGACAAAACAAACTCCTTAAGCAGCAGGAAGAGCAATTGCTGAAACAGCAGGAAGAGATCAAAAAACAACACCAGGATTTTATTGACAAAACAGAACAGAACATCAAAGAAATTCAATCGGTAAAAGTAAGAAACGAAAAAACCCTTGAAGGTGCTTTAGATGCCATTATAACCATTAATCAGGAAGAGAAGATCGAACTGTTTAACAAGGCTGCTGAAGAACTCTGGGATATTCCCCGACATAAAGTTTTGGGTAAAAGTATAAAACTGATCCTGCCCGAACCCTATAATTCGCTGAAAGATGGCGAAGTTATCCAATTTCTCCAGTCAGATAAGAACCACCTGAAAGGCAATCGAACTGAAGTGAACATTGAGAACAATTCAGGTGAAAAAATCCCTGTGCTTCTTACCCTTTCTGAAGTAAAAATTGGCAATGAATATACCTACACTGCCTTTATTCAGAATATTTCGGTTGAACTTTTCTAACAGATGACAGGGTTGCCTGCCTGATGCCCATCTGGAAAAAATCTGCTTTGAAGACCCTTATGGTTTTCCTTTCCGGTTATTCTGTGAAATACGGAATAATGAGGCAATTTATTCCCGTAAAAGCAGTTTATGGTTGGAGTAAAACATCCGGGAACCTTGAGATCGCAAAACAATATTGTTGAATCTTCCCCGGTAAACCATCAACAACAGAAAAAAAATTATATTTGCAAAAGAAACAACATATAAAAAACCCACACAACAACATCTTTTGAAATGAAATAAATATTGTCTTTTAAAATCAACAGTTGATGGAAGAATTTATCGATGCCGGTAAAAAAATTAATTCGCTTTCCATATTTATTTTTACTAACTTTAATAGAACGATTTTCATACAACTGACAAACAAAAAAGATTTGATCTGTTTTAGATAATACCTGTTTTATTTTAAAAAGAATTCTTTACCCTATGCAGGATCAACTAAGAAAAGAAGCTGAAAAAATTGCCAAAACGGTATTCAATAGTCAAAAACAACAAAAAGAAGATCTAGACAAGATCGTACATGAGCTTCAGGTACACCAAATAGAACTTGAACTGCAAAATGATGAGCTGCGACGCACCACACAGGAGTTGGAATTATCCCACAAACGTTTCACCAACCTGTTTGATCATGCACCCGTGGGGTATCTTGAACTGAATAAAGACCTGAAAATTGTAAACACGAACTTTTCGGCCACCTTCATGCTCAACTCCAGCAAAGAAGAATTACAGGGCAAAAACATTACGCAGTTTATTCACCCCGACTTTCAGGACATATTTTATTTTTATACCCAAAAAGTGCTCGAATCCGATCAATTGCTTTCGGAGGAAGTCAAAATAAAAAAATCGGATAAAGGCGACTATTTCTTCGCACAAATACAAAGCATCAGGGATTTCGATATCAGCAACGAAACGCATCGGATCAGAACCGCTTTGATTGATGTTTCGGAACGCAAAAAAATTGAAAAACGCCTCAAAAGATTCAGAGCTGCCATAGATAGCTCAGCAGACAACATATTTCTCATAGACTACAAAAGCGGGTATTTTATTGATGTCAATGAATCGGCATGCAAAAACCTGGGGTTTACCCGTTCAGAATTCCTCGAACTCAAACCTGAGGATATCAATCCGCTTTATACACCAGGGTATATTCAGGAACTGCTGCAAGCCAAGATCATGGACTCCCGGAATTCCGGGAAAGAAACAGAAGACCTTACCCTGGAAACCAAACACAAACGAAGAGACGAAACAATTATTGATGTAGAGGTTTTTGTCAGATTAACCGAAATAGAAGATGAAAAAATTATTGTGGCCGTAGCACGCGACATTACCGAAAGAAAACAAACACAGGAAAAACTCACACAATATGCACAGGAACTCAAAGAACTTAACGAAAGCAAGGATAAATTCCTTTCCATTATTTCTCACGACCTCAGAGGCCCATTCCTGGGAATAAAAGGATATACGCAATTGCTGATCGAAGATTATGACCAAATGGATAAGGATGAGGTCATGGATTATCTTAACATAATACACCAGTCAACAAGAGATCTTTATACACTTGTTGATAACCTGCTCAAATGGTCGCGCCTGGAACTTGGGAAAATACCCTACGAACCGATGACCTTCAACCTTTTTGACGAACTTGAACCCATCGTAAAACTGCTCAGCGGGGTTGCTGCCAAAAAAGAGATCAAACTTGTAAACGATATACTGCCGGAAATATATCCCGTTGCCGACCGTTTGATGCTTATTTCGGTCGTTCAAAACCTGGTAAGCAATGCCATCAAGTTTACACCGAAAAAAGGTGAAGTAAAAATATATGCATATCCCGAAAATGAAAAAGTGATCGTAAAAGTTGCCGACACCGGTATGGGAATGCAACCCGAAGTAAAGGAAAAACTTTTCACTTTAGACAAAAGTTATACTTCCCGGGGAACCGAAGGTGAAAAGGGTACTGGTTTTGGTTTGATCATAGCCCGTGAAATGGTTGTTAAAATGGGCGGAGACATTGAGGCAGAAAGTGAACCGGGCAAAGGATCGGTTTTCACTTTTACCCTTAACAACAGCAACCATACCCAAAACACTTCATCCGAATAACCGTTTTCCAACTTCATTTGTATTTATTTTTTATCCTGGGTTTTATGAAACTTCAGTCAGACTATTATATAGAAAAAGATACCCTTTGGATCGCCAAAGATCTGCTGGGTAAGTACATTTTTACGCAATTGGAACATGGGGAGATCTGCGCCGCTGTTATTACAGAAACAGAAGCTTATCTGGGTGCTGATGACAAAGGATCGCATGCATGGAACAACAGACGTACACAACGCACAGAAACCATGTATAAAAAAGGGGGAATTAGCTACATTTATTTGTGTTATGGCATTCATCATCTTTTTAATGTAGTAACTTCGCACGAAAATATACCACATGCAGTATTGATAAGAGGTGTTTTTCCGGTAAAAGGCATAGCGAACATGGAAAAAAGATTGAATAAAAAACCTGCGCAACACCTCAATGGACCAGGAAAGTTCACGAAAGCAATGGGCATTACAACCCGTTACAACAATACCGATCTGTCAGGTAATATTATTTGGATCGAAGATCAGGATATGCAATTTGATGAAGATGAGATCATGGTAACACCTCGCATTGGGATCGATTACGCCGGGAAGGATGCATTACTGCCTTACAGGTTTGTTGTAAAAAGCGAAAACAGCATAGAAAGTAAACTTCAGAAAAGCAGAAAAAGATAAGATGGAAAGCAGAACAAAAATTATTTTAAAATCGGGAAAAGACGAAGCTATTAAAAGATACCATCCCTGGGTATTCAGTGGAGCCATCAAAAAAATTCAGGGACCTTCTCCGGAAGGATCGATGGTAGAAGTATTCTCTAACAAAGATGAATACCTTGGAACAGGTTTATTTCAGGATGCCTCCATTGCGGTGCGAATGATGGCTTTTGCCCCTGAAAGACCCCATGATCTGGATCAGGAGTTCTGGCATCGGAAACTACAGCATGCCTGCGAGCTGCGCACATCCATCAATCTCACAAACAACTCCAATACAAATGTATATCGTCTTGTACATGGGGAAGGAGATCACCTGCCGGGGCTGATCATTGATGTTTATAACGATAACATTGTGATACAGGCACACGCCATAGGTATACACCTTTACAGAAAAGAAATTGCACAACGTCTTGAGCAAATCTATAAGAATTCCATCAAAACCATCTATTACAAAAGTAAGGACACGCTGCCCTCTGATTTTACGAAAAACCATCCGGATACAGATTCTTATTTGTTGGGAAACAATACCAAAACCGTTGTTTCCGAACATGGAAAACAGTTTGAAATAGACTTTCTTACGGGTCAGAAAACGGGATTCTTCATAGATCAGCGCGAAAACAGGCAACTTCTGGCAAGTTATGCAAAGGGAAAAAGTGTTTTAAATACCTTTTGCTATTCAGGAGGATTTTCTGTGTATGCCCTGAAAGCAGGTGCCCTGAAGGTTGATTCGCTTGACAGTTCGCAAAAAGCCCTTGATCTGGCTCAAAAAAATGTTTTGCTCAACAATGCAAAAGAAGCACCACACAAGATCATCCAATCCGACACACTGCAGTATCTGAAAGAAAATGCACCCGAATACGATCTCATCATCCTTGACCCACCTGCGTATGCCAAGCATGCCCATGTAAGGCACAATGCAGTGCAGGGTTACAAAAGACTCAACGCAGAAGCCATCAAAAAGATAAAAAAAGGGGGTATCCTTTTCACCTTCAGCTGCTCGCAGGTTGTAAACATGGGATTGTTTAAATCTACTGTAATATCTGCAGCCATACAAGCGGGAAGACAAGCACGAATTTTACACCAGATGACACAACCTGCAGATCATCCGGTCAATGCTTTTCATCCCGAGGGCGAATACCTGAAAGGACTTGTTCTGTATATCGACTAAAAAGAATACATCGCGTTTCAGACAAAAAGCCAAAGCAGAATTACACCCATGCAACCCACTTTTTCAACCTACAAGAGTATCTGGAAAACCTCCTACCCTATCATTATCGGATTGGTGGCCCAAAACATCATGATGGTAATTGATACTGCCTTTTTGGGCCGGGTATCAGAAGTTACGCTGGGGGCCGCTGCCATCGGGGGCGTTTTCTACTTATGCGTGGTAATGCTGGGTACAGGTTTTTCGGTAGGAACACAGATCATGATTGGCAGGAGAAATGGTGAAAAAAATCGACCATCTGTAGGCAGGGTTTTCGACATGGGTTTGATTGTGCTTTTCACATTAGCGGTTCTTCTTTTTCTCTTGCTTCATTTTGCCGCTCCTTTGTTTCTCAACTACTTTATTCAATCAAAAGCAGTCCTTCAGGAGAGTTTGATATTCATTAAGGTCAGGAAATTTGGTTTATTTTTTGGATTTCTGGTTTTGGGGTTCAATGCCCTGTATGTAGGAATCACCAAAACAAAGATACTGACCATTAGTACCTTTATCATGTCCTTTTTCAACATTGTTCTCGATTATGTTTTCATATTCGGGCACTATGGATTTCCTGAAATGGGTATAGCGGGGGCGGCGCTGGCAACCAATATCGCAGAGTTCTTCAGTTTCACGTTTTATTTGTTTTGGATCATTCGCAAAAATGATCATCTGAAATTTTCGCTGATGACTTTCAAAAGGATCGATCCTCCCCTGTTCAAATCCCTGCTGAACCTTTCAGTACCGGTAATGTTTCAGTACTTTTTCTCTTTTTCTGCATGGTTTGTCTTTTTCCTTATAATAGAAAGAATTGGCGAAACGGCACTTGCCGCGTCAAACATTACACGCAGTGTTTATATGGTGCTGATGATACCGGTGTGGGGATTGAGTTCGGCAACCAATACACTTGTAAGCAATACCATAGGTCAGGGCCGGGAAGATCATGTAATACCGCTGATTAAAAAAGTAGTACTTATTGGTGTTCTTTTCAATATTCTCCTGGTACAGATCACCCTGTTTTTACCCGGTCAGATCACAAGACTTTATACTGACAATCCTGCTTTGATCGAAGCCACTGTGCCCCTCCTCCGTGTTATCAGTTTTGCCCTTATCGCCTTTTCTTTAGGTATGATTCTTTTTAATGGATTATCGGGAACAGGGAAAACAATGCTGGCCCTCAAAATTGAGATCGCATCTATTATACTGTATCTTTTCACCGCCACGATGTTGGCTTTTTATGGCAATGGAAATGCTGCCATTGTCTGGACTGTTGAGATCCTTTATTTTTCCAGTATGGCACTGTTTGCTTTTGTTGCACTGAAAAAATCCAATTGGAAAGAACATAAGATTTAAAATACGTGAAAGCACTAAACATGCTAAAGAAAAAATATGTAGGTTTGCACATAATTCATGCAACAAGTCAGACGTTTACTTCGTGGCAGATCATCAGGATAAAGATTGAAAACATCAGACTTATAAAACATCTTTCATTTCAAGGTAATAAAACAATAATGACGCTATTCAAATCCATCATACAGTCCATTTTTCTTATTATATTATTTTCATATTCAGCATCTTCTGGAAACACCAAAGATCTGGACGACCACCTCAGGGGAAGTGCTTTTGATCCACCGGAAAATTTTTCCACCCCCTGGACAGATTCCGTACTCTCCAACCTGACGCTTGAGCAGAAAATAGGACAGCTTTTCATGATTGAAGTTAGTACGCAAAACAATGCCCGCTATTTCAGAAAAATAGAAAAGCAAATTGTTGACAACAACATTGGAGGTGTTATTTTCTTTAAAGGTGGACCTTTGAGTCAGATAAAATTCACCAACCAGCTGCAGGAGAAAGTTCAAACACCCCTTATGATATCAATGGATGCAGAATGGGGATTATCTATGCGGTTAGACAGTACAACTTCCTTTCCGCGGCATATTACCCTGGGTGCCATTGCCAACGAACGCCTCATCTATGAACTTGGAATGGAGATGGGATGGCAAAGCAAGAGGATGGGCATACACATGAATTTTGCCCCCGTGATCGATGTCAATTCCAACCCCGCCAATCCGGTTATCAACTCCAGAAGTTTTGGTGAAGACCGCTATAATGTGGCTCGCAAAGGGCTGGCACTGATGTTTGGCATGCAGGATGCCGGGGTGTATGCAACGGCCAAACATTTCCCTGGTCATGGCGATACCGAAACCGATTCGCATCACGCATTGCCTTATCTGAACCATACGAAATCAGAAATTGATTCGGTTCACCTTTTCCCCTTCAGGCAACTGATCGGGAATGGACTGCAAACCCTTATGGTTGCCCATTTGAATATCCCTTCCATGGATGATACACCCGATATTCCCTCCAGTCTTTCTCCCAAAATTATCAACGACCTCTTAAAAAATGATATGAAGTTTAAGGGTCTTGTTGTATCAGATGCCATGAACATGAAAGGGGTCACAGATTTTTATCCTCCCGGTGAACTGGAACTAAAAGCATTGCAGGCAGGTATCGATATTATTTTAATGCCTCAGAATCTTGAACTGGCCATCAACACAATATTGAAGGCAGTAAAAAACAACACCATCAGCGAGCAATTTATTGATGACAAAGTACGAAAAGTGTTGTATTTTAAAGAAGAAGCCGGTTTGGATAATTACAGGCATTTGCCCCGCTACAATGTTTATGAGCACTTAAATGCACCGAGGGTGCACCAATTAAACCGCAAACTTGTTGAATCGGCCATCACCATTGTGCATAATGAAGAAAGCATTTTACCCCTTCGCAGATTAGATACGCTGGATATCGCCACGCTGTCTATCGGTTCCGCTGTCGAAAATCCTTTTCAGACCATGCTGGGCAACTATTACCCCTTAAGCAAATACAGCATTTTCAAAAATCATACTACCGAACAGGCCGATCAGATGGCTGAGCAGTTAAAAAAATACAACCTGGTCATTGTATCTGTTCAGAACAACAGCATGTTTCCCGGACGAAACTATGGCATCAACCAGGCAACAATAAACCTTGTCAACAGGCTTTCATCCGAAAATAATGTGATTCTCAATGTTTTTGCCAACCCCTATAGTCTGTCATCGTTTGGTGATGATATATTAAAAACGAAAGCGATCATTGTATCATACCAGGATGGTCGTGACTATGAAGAGGCATCTGCTGAGATCATTTACGGTGTTTTGGGTGCAAGGGGAAGGTTGCCGGTATCAGTCGTACCACATTTCCCGGTCTATACAGGTATAAGAACCGAAGGTGGCATCCGTATCAAATATCGTGATCCTGACCAGATGGGCATCGATTCAGATATGCTCAGAAGGGTTGACAGCATTGCTGTTATGGGGATAAAGGAAAAGGCATATCCGGGTTGTCAGATCGCGGTTATCAAAGATGGTGCGATGATCTATCATAAATCCTTTGGTCATCATACCTACGAGGAGCAAAAACAAGTTTCCACCAGCGATATTTACGATCTGGCTTCGCTCACAAAAATCCTGGCAACGACCGCTTCCATGATGAAACTGCATGGTGAAGGAAAAATCGATCTGGATAGTCCCTTAGGCTATTACTTACCCCAAAGCATTGGAAGCAACAAGCAAGATCTTATCATCAGAGAGATTCTTGCCCACCAGTCGAAATTGCGATCATGGATACCTTTTTATATTTCCACACTGCTCGATGGTGAAATAAACCCGATGTTTTTTAGTGCACTGCCCTCGGAAGAGTTTCCTGTGCAGGTGGCAAATAATATGTACATCCATAAAAGTTACCGGGATAGCATTTTCAGGAAGTTGCTCGACTCAGAATTATTAACAAGAAAAAGATATATTTACTCAGATCTGGGTTTTATTTTGTTTGCCGGGATGATAGAACAAATAACCGGCAAACCGTTGGATCAATATGTAAAACAGAATTTTTTTGACCCCATGGGTTTGAAAAACATCACATATCTCCCTCTTCATCATCATGATCCTGAAAGGATCGTGCCCACAGAGGTAGACACATTATTCCGGTTTCAAAAGGTACATGGTTTTGTGCATGACCCTACAGCTGCCATGCTGGGAGGTGTTTCCGGGCATGCAGGTTTGTTTTCCAATGCTTCCGATGTTGCCATATTTATGCAAATGCTTTTGCAGGAAGGTAGTTATGGCAATGTGGAATTTATAAAACCGGAAGTTATAAAAGAGTTTACACGTACCCAGTTTGCGGGAAACCAAAACAGAAGGGCATTGGGATTTGACAAACCCAACATCAAAAAAACCAACACCCGCTCTGCCTGTTTAAGTGCCTCTCCCCTGAGTTTCGGTCATAGCGGTTTTACCGGTACCTATGCCTGGGCTGATCCCAAAGAGAAGCTTGTTTATGTTTTTTTATCCAACAGGGTATACCCCAATGTATCCAATCGTAAGATTTCTGAGTTGGATATTCGTACAGAAATACATCAGGCCATTTACGACGCATTATACTTCAAACGTTTTTTAAATGAAAAGCGAATCCCCTGACATCATCCCTGCAATTCTAAAACCCTGCTGAAAACCCTTCCTTATGATACAAGAAATAAATTTAACGGAGTGGCTGGGATACCTGGCATCATCGCTCATTTTGCTCTCAATGATGATGAGCTCCATCAAAAAACTGAGATGGATCAATTTATCCGGTGCTGCACTTTTTTCAATCTATGGATTTATCATAGGTGCCATGCCTGTGGCATTTATGAATGCCATGGTAGTGTTTATAAACATTTTTCATCTTTTTCATTTATATTTTGGAAAAAAGAAAAATCTATAACTTTACAGGTAAATTAACTGCCTCAGTTGAAATAATCCGGATCAAAAAGAGTATCGTTTTAATAACCAGCCGAAAAACAGGATACAGTCCAAACCATCGTCATGAAAAAAACAGTCCTTTGGTTCGCCGCAGTAGTAATCACATTATTCAGTGTTGTTTATCAGAGAATGACCGGACCTAGGTATCCGGTGCAAGGAAACCTCAACATAGAAACAGATACGGTCTCCTATAAACTCATCAGAAGTTATAACAAACCCCACGATGCTCCCGTAAAACTTGACGCTGCCAATGAGGAGATCACCGGATATTTTCTTTACAAAAGGACACCCAGCCATGATGACTGGCAAAAACTTCCATTGAAAAGGGAAGGAGAATATCTGACAGCAAATATTCCGCAGCAACCTCCTGCCGGTAAAGTGATGTATCAGATTTTTCTGGAAAAAGGAAATAACAAATATGCATTGGGCGAAAAACCGGTTGTGATCAGATTCAGGGGCGATGTTCCCGCCTGGGTTTTGATACCCCATATAATTTTCATGTTTGCTGCCATGCTTTTTAGCACACGAACAGGTTTAGCAGCGGTCATGAAAGAAAAAACTTTTCATCTTACACTGATAACCATTGCTACGCTTTTTGCCGGAGGATTGATCCTGGGTCCCGTGGTTCAGAAGTACGCTTTCGATGCTTACTGGACAGGATGGCCATTGGGAACAGACCTTACAGACAATAAAACGGCTTTTGCTTTTTTGTTTTGGTTAGTTGCCATTGTGAAAACCTATCGCAATCCTTATCATCGTAGCTGGGTGATCATGGCATCCCTTGTTTTACTGTTCATTTATCTGATACCCCATAGCATGATGGGCTCAGAAATTGATTTTACCGAAACAGAGAGTGAAGCGCTGGAGTTAGGTTTTGGGGGATAGGAGTTAGGAATTGGGAAGTTAACGGTTGCAAAAGTTGAAATGGATATTGAAAAAAACAGAAAAAGAGCATGCCGCACAGGTGAAATTTGAATTCATTTCATCCATGCAGGATGCTCTTGTTTTTTGATCACTTTGGGGGTTCATCTCTCAGGACAACCGCTGTGAGTATGGATAAAATCAGCTTTTTCCATGACAATGTTTGAACTTTTTGCCACTACCGCAGGGGCAAAGTTCATTTCTACCCACCTTTTTCTCTACCCTTACGGGTTCGGCTTTTCTTCTGCCCTGTGGTCCTCCTCCACCGGCAACATCGCTTCTTCCGGTGTTCAGGCGGCTCATATCTGTTCGCTGAGGTCTTTCTGCTTCTCTAACCTGCGAAGGATCTTTAACAGGTAACTGTGCCTTGAGCAGGAATGAAATAATATCTTTATTTACTTTTTGAATCATTTGCTTAAAAAGTTCAAAAGATTCAAACTTATAAATAAGCAAAGGATCTTTTTGCTCATAGGCAGCATTTTGCACACTCTGCTTCAGATCATCCATTTCGCGCAAATGGTCTTTCCAGGCATTATCAATAATAGCAAGGGTAATGCTTTTTTCGATAGACAGGGTAACATCGCGCCCTTCGGACTCAAATGCTTTTTTAAGGTTTGCCAGTATATTCATGGTTTTCACACCATCTGTAACCGGAATGGCAATATTCTCATATCTTTCGCCAGCAGTTTCGTGCACATTTTTGATCACCGGATAAGCCACTCTGGTGATCGAATCCATTTTGTCGCGGTATCTTTTGGATGCGAGTTCAAAAATCTCATTGGTAAGTTGTATGGCTTTGGTATCTAAGAATTTTCTTTCATCGAAAGTCATATCAATACCTACTGTTCGCAACATCTCGAACCGGAACCCTTCAAAATCAGAAGCATCCTGATAGTCTGTAATGGTTTGCTCGCAATAGTCATACAGCATGTTGGAAATGTCAACAGCAAGTCTTTCACCAAACAAAGCATTTCTCCGTTTTTTATAGATAACTTCCCGTTGGGCATTCATTACATCATCATATTCGAGCAATCTTTTTCTGATGCCGAAATTGTTTTCTTCAACTTTTTTCTGTGCCCTTTCGATGGAATTGGTGATCATAGAGTGCTGGATCATTTCCCCTTCCTCCAGACCAAGTCGATCCATAATACGGCTGATACGGTCAGAACCGAATATGCGCATCAGATCATCTTCCAGTGAAACAAAGAACTGCGAAGACCCAGGGTCACCCTGTCTGCCGGCCCTACCTCTGAGCTGCCTGTCCACCCGCCTTGATTCATGTCTTTCGGTTCCGATGATAGCCAAACCACCTGCCTCTTTTACACCGGCTCCGAGTTTAATATCGGTACCTCTACCTGCCATGTTTGTAGCAATGGTAACATTTCCGGGTTTTCCGGCTTCAGCAACCACCTGTGCCTCTCGCTGGTGCTGCTTTGCATTGAGGATGTTATGTTTAATTTTTCTGATGTTCAGCATTTTGCTAAGCAATTCAGAAATTTCAACAGAGGTGGTACCCACCAGTACGGGTCGACCGGCCAGCACAAGTTGCTCCGTTTCCGAAATTACGGCATTGTATTTTTCACGTTTGGTTTTGTAAACAAGGTCTTCACGGTCTTCGCGGATCACAGGGCGATGCGTGGGAATGACCACAACATCTAATTTATAGATATTCCATAATTCTCCTGCTTCCGTCTCGGCGGTACCGGTCATACCGGCAAGTTTGCCGTACATCCTGAAATAATTCTGGAGCGTAATGGTGGCATAGGTTTGTGTAACCGCCTCCACTTTCACCCTTTCCTTGGCTTCAATGGCCTGATGCAATCCGTCGGAATACCTTCTGCCTTCCAGGATACGCCCTGTTTGTTCATCCACAATTTTTACCTTGTTATCCATGATCACGTACTCAGTGTCTTTTTCAAACAAAGTGTAGGCTTTCAGCAATTGGTTGATGGTGTGCACCCTTTCCGATTTGGCAGAAAATTCGCTAAGGAGTTCGTTTTTCTTATCCAGTTTTTCCTTTTCCGAAAGGGATGATTTTTCCAGTTCTGCTATTTCAGCACCAATATCGGGTAAGATAAAGAAATCAGGGTCGCTTGAATCATCGGTGATCAGATCAATTCCTTTATCGGTAAGTTCAATCACATTGTTTTTTTCTTCGATAACGAAAAACAGTTCGTCATCGATAATATGCATATGTTTGTTTTGCTCCTGCATGTAAAAGTTCTCGGTTTTCTGCAGGATGGTTTTGATACCCGGCTCTGAGAGGAATTTGATAAGCGCTTTGTTTTTGGGCAAACCCCTGAAGCATCGCAACAGCAGTTCACCACCCTTTTTCTCATCTGCTTTACCATCCTCTTTGGGAGTAAGGAGTTTTTTGGCATCTATCAACAACTGATTAATCAGATTTCGTTGTGCCGACACCAGTCGTTCCACTTTAGGTTTTAGTTCACCGAACTCATGTTTTTCGCCCTGTGGAGCAGGACCGGAAATGATCAGGGGTGTACGCGCATCATCAATAAGTACCGAGTCCACCTCATCCACGATAGAGAAGTTGTGCTTTCTCTGAACAAGTTCTTCGGGGTTTCTGGCCATGTTATCGCGCAGATAGTCAAATCCGAATTCGTTGTTGGTGCCGTAAGTAACATCGGCACGATAAGCTTGTCTTCTTTCTTCGGAGCTGGGTTGGTGTTTATCAATACAATCTACTTTCAACCCATGAAACTCGAACAACATCCCCATCCACTCCGAGTCACGTTTTGCCAGATAGTCGTTTACAGTAATGATATGCACGCCAAGGCCGGATAGCGCATTGAGGTAAACAGGTAAAGTGGCCACCAATGTTTTCCCTTCACCGGTTGCCATTTCGGCAATTTTTCCTTTATGCAAATGGATACCACCAATGAGCTGCACATCATAGTGCACCATATCCCATGTTATTTCGTTGCCGCCAGCAATCCATTTGTTTTTGTAGTATGCTTTTCCGTTTTTTATTTCAATTCCGGGGCGTTTGGCGGCCAGATCCTGATCAAAGTCTTTCAGTGAAACCTCAACAATTTCGTTCTCTTTAAACCTTCTGGCAGTTTCTTTCACAACAGCAAATGCTTCAGGTAGGATCTCCATGAGCACTTCTTCTGTTTTTTCGTATTTCCTTTTTTCCAGTTCATCGATCTGATTGAATATCTTTTCCTTTTCGTCCATGTCGATCTCGTAAGATTCTGCTTTGGAGCGCAACTGATCGATCTGCTGGTTTTCCTCAGCGACAAAATCGGCTATCTTTTTTTTAAATTCAGGTGTTTTATCTCTGAGTTGGTCGTTGGTAAGTTTTTCGATATGCAGGTAAACCTGCTGAATCTTTTTTAAAATGGGCATGACCTCTTTCAGGTCGCGGGAGGCTTTATCTCCGAAAAATTTTTTAAATATGCCTAACATAAGAGGAATTTATTTAGATACAATAATTTCACATACAATAATATTTGCACTGGTAAAATCAATTGCAAAGGTAATTATAAAAAGGGGGAAAATCTAAGGGAGAAGGCAATAAAACAAAGAATAAAGCCGGTATAAACCGGCTTAAAATATCATTGTTTAATACTCATCTTCATGGAAAAAGAAATCATCTTTGGTGGGATAATCGGGCCATATATCTTCAATGCTGTCGTATACGTCTCCTTCATCTTCAATTTCCTGAAGGTTTTCAATCACCTCCATAGGTGCACCTGATCTGAGGGCATAATCAATCAATTCCTCTTTGGTGGCAGGCCAGGGAGCGTCTTCTAATTTAGATGCCAGTTCTAGTGTCCAATACATAAAAATCAGGTTTAAATTTTTTGCAAAAGTAATTTTTTTTAAATAAAAAACAAGAAAAATAGTATGTGTATGGTTTAAAATTATCTTAGTTTTGTAGAAAAGATATAAATGCTGATTTAATTTTTCAATTCCCAACCATGATCTCCAGGAAAATAACCATACATGTTTTCTGGTTTTATCTGCAAAACGTCACCTGTTGCCTATTGTTTAATGGAAAACCAAAATAGTTGCAACTTCCTGAAGTTATTTTGGTTATCAACCTGTTTACTTTATATTGATGCTTTCTCCTGTAAAAAAAATAGCTGCCATACACGACCTTTCGGGTATAGGTCGTGTTTCACTCACAGCTGTCATGCCCATTTTATCTTCCATGGGTGTCCAGGTTTGTCCGTTACCCACAGCAGTTCTTTCGTCGCATACGCAATACCCCGATTTCTACAAGGTTGATCTTACCCCCCATTTAAAACCCATGATAGAACACTGGAAAAGGTTGGAACTGCATTTTGATGCCATATACAGCGGATATCTGGCTTCTGCCAGCCAAACTTCGGTGGTTGAATATGTGATCAACACTTTTTCGCACCCTGAAATGCTGGTGATTGTAGATCCCGTAATGGGTGATAATGGCAAACGATATACATCATTAGGCACTGAGCTGGTTGTTCAGATGCAAAAACTGATCAGAAGTGCCAATGTGATCACACCAAACCTTACCGAAGCCGCTCTTCTGCTGGATGAAAAATACACCCCTGATATTTCTGTGGATACCGTAAAAGATTGGTTGAAAAGATTGTCTGACCAGGGTCCTTCTACTGTTATCATTACCAGTGTGCCTGAAACACCCGATAAGAAAATCACCTCGGTGATCGCTTATGATAAAAACAGTGAGCGTTTCTGGAAAGTATCCTGCAACTATTTCCCGGCCAACTATCCGGGTACAGGTGACTCCTTTACCAGTGTGCTTACCGGTGCGTTGCTGCAGGGCGATAGTTTACCCATTGCATTGGACCGGGCCGTACAATTTATATCGCAGGGAATCAGAGCCACCTTCGGACACAACTACGATACCCGCGAGGGAATCATGCTCGAAAGAATTATGAAGTCATTGGACAACACAGTCATGATGGGTACTTACGAATTGCTCGATTAGTTTTTGTCGCAAAAATAAAGACAAGATTTTTCGTGAAATTGATATCATTGATTGTTGCGTTGAATATCTCCACGGTGATAAGAAAAATATATACCCGCAAAACTAATGATAAAGAAAGTTACAAACCCCCATTGCATGGCTTTCAAAAACAGATCATCTGAAACAAACTCAACAGACTGATCACCCAATATGCCTGCAAAATAGAGCGTGGCAATGGTCATGCTGACGATCTGCCCGATCACCCGCATGGTAGCTGCAGATCCTGATGCCAATCCATACTGCGTTTTGGCAACAGAACTCATGATGGTATTCATGTTGGGAGAAGAAAAAAGTGCAAAACCTACCCCCACCCACAAAAGAAGCGCTACGATCATGGCAATGGAAGTATCACCGGAAAGAAAGGAAAAACCCAACAGACCTGCTGAACACATAGACATTCCGATGGTGGTGAGTATCCGTGGTTGTATTCTGTCTGAAAGTCTGCCTGCCAAAGGCGAAAAAATGGCCATCATGGCGGGCTGCGCAACCAAAATGATTCCGGCATCGCGGGGCGAGAGACCCTGAACTTTCTGTAAGTACAAACTCAAAAGAAAAACAATGGCAAAAGTAGCGCTGTAGTTGATCAGGGCGGCAAGATTGGAAAACGCAAATAATCTGTTTTGTGTATACAACTGAGTATTTATCACCGGGAAAGGAGACCTGCTTTCAAGTATCCAGAATACGGTCAATGCAATGATACCAGCCAGCATCAATATCCATCCTGTCCGGTCGGGTATCTGTGAAGACCCATAGATCAATGCCACCAATCCAGACATGTAGAAAACCGTTCCTTTCAATGTTATTTTTCTGATTGACAGCGATGCAGATTCATCTTTTCCCAAAAAAAGAAAAGCCACAAAGGCAGTAAAAACGCCTAAAATAAATGCCATGAAAAAGATCGACCTCCATCCCAGATACTGCGTAAGAAGTCCGCCGGCAAAGGGACCAAATGCAAGTCCGAGGTAAACCGCTGCAACGGAAATGCCCAGAACACGCCCCCTGAATTTGGGTAAAAAAGAGGAAACCAGAATGGCAGGTCCGGTAGTACTGGTAAAGGCAGCTCCAATACCCTGCAGAAATCTGAAAAGGATGAGCCAAAACCCTGAGGTGGATAATCCGCACATGAAGGATGCCAGGGTAAAAACGACCACTCCCGTTTTAAAAAGTTTACGGATGCCGGTTAAGTCGCCCAAACGCCCCACTGGCATCAAAAACATAGCAGTAGCCAATAAGAAAGAAGTAATTACCCAGCTGAGCGACACTGCACGAAGATCAAAGGTTTTCTCTATTGCCGGCAGGGCAATATTTACCGATGATATGAGAAATGTTCCCATAAACGATGTAATGGCAACAATGGCAATAACCGATAGCTGTTTTTTTGAAAATTTCATGAACAAAGGAATGTATCCGTTTTTTTGTAAAAACAAATGCCGTTTAAAAAAAACGGCACGTTTGCACAGCATCTGCAAGAAATCTTATGAACTTATGACTTTTTCTTCGGGATCAGTTTTTTTAACCAGGAGGGTGTTTTTTTCTTCTGTTCCTGCGACCTGAAATTGGATTCACTGATCAACAAAGCAATGGGTTTTAGCTCTTCGTACTCCTGAAAAACCACCTTGAGCATAGCAGCAAAAGGCAAAAACAACACCATGCCCGCAATGCCCCATACCGATGCACCGATGATCAGACTTAAAATGGCGGCAAATGCATTTACATTTACACTGCTTCCCACGATCTTGGGGCTAAGGAAATTACTTTCGAGCAATTGAATAAACCAGAACATGATCGCTACCGCAATGGGCACCCATAATTCATCTTGCGACATAAACGCATACAAAACAGGTATGGTGGCACCGAGTGTAGTACCTATGTAAGGGATCAAAGAAAGCGTAGCGGCAAAAAATCCAAACAAAAACGGACTGTCAATCCCGATGATCCATAATCCTATACTGTTTGCCAAACCCAAAACTGCGATAAGAATGAGCATACCCGACAAGTATTTCTGTCCAACCTGTTGTATTTTTTTAAGCATGTTAAAAAACTGCTCCTCTTTCTTTTCGGGTGCGAATTTCATAAATGCATTGACCAAACCTTCCCGATAGATCAGAAGAAGAAAGGTGTAAATGATCGTTGTAAATAAACCGGCCAAAAAAGAGGTGGAACTGGAGAAGGTTTCTCCCAGCAGGCCTCCCGCCGAATTTTTAATTCTTTCTTTGGCGGTATTGAGCAGTTCTTCTTCATTCAAATTGTTGATAAAACTAATGTTTTGATTGACATATGAAATCAGGTCGACAAAAAGATTCATTAATTTATCACCAAATTTACTTACCTCATCCGACAGAGAAATTATCTCGGCAGAAAAGAAGGTGAGCGCACCCATGATGACAAGAGCAAGGGAAAGAATTGAAAGCAAAGCTCCGGCTATATTGCCAACACCCCATTTGAGCAGTTTTTTGTGCAACGGAAAAAGAATAAATGACAGTAGAAGTGCCAGCCCCAGTGGGATAAGAACCGTCTTTGCCAGAATCAAAACGGCAAAGATTAAAATAGCAAACCCTAAGGCAAAAAATGATTTCTGAAATGATATATTCATAATTTCTAATTCAGGTTTTACAAAGTGATTTTAATTTCCAAAATTAGATAAATAATCAGAAATGCATCATTAATTCTTTGTATCCACTGAAGAGGCAAAACATGTTTAAATCTTTGACATCCGGCGATAACATATTGATTATCTTTGCCACTTCAAAACACAAAAAAAAGCATCTGTTATGATCATACCCGATTTACCCTACATTTCAAAATTTCTGGAGGATACATTAAAGGAAACACAGGTTCCTGTTCTAAAAAATGAAGCAACAAAGGAATTGCAACTAAGCGGTCAACTGAATTATTACGACCAGAAAAGTTTTGTTGAAGAAGCAAAGAAAACCAGGTTACCGCTGATCTATTCCAATTCTGAAAACCCCATCAACTGGATAAACAAGAACCTGCCATTTACCCGTTTGCCCGAATACATTAAAAACTTTAAAGACAAAACCTACTTCAGAAAACTGATCCAGGAAATATATCCTGATTTCTTTTTCCAAAGCATTTCGCTGAATCAACTGGAGCACCTGGATGTAAGCACATTACCGAAGCCTTTCATCATCAAACCTGCCATCGGATTTTTCAGCATTGGGGTACACAGGGTCAACAACAGCCATGAATGGAAAGAAGTGATACGGAAAATTAAAAAAGAGATCCTGATCTTTAAAGACAGTTATCCCGGCGAGGTTGTGGACACCTCGATGTTTCTCATAGAAGAAGTCATACCCGGTGATGAGTTTGCAGTGGACGTTTACTACGACCAGGAAGGAAAACCTGTGATCCTGAATATACTCAAGCATTGGTTTGCCTCAGAAGAAGATATGAGCGACCGGATCTATATCACCTCCAAAAAAATTATTCAGGAGCATCATGACAATTTTCTCCATTTCTTGTCGCAACTTGGCGAGCTTTCAGAACTGCGTGGTTTTGCCATGCATGTAGAATTCAGATTGAACCAAAATGGTGAGATCATACCCGTGGAAGTAAATCCTATGCGCTTTGCCGGTTGGTGTGTAACCGATGTAGCATGGTATGCCTATGGCATAAACGTGTACAAATGCTTTTTCGAACAGAAAAAACCTGACTGGGATACCATTTTAAGAGACAAAAAAGATGAGGTGTACAGCGTATGTGTTGCTGATCTGCCAAAGGATATTGAACGAAAAAACATCCTGGATATTGATTATGTGAAATTCAGCAACCATTTTGAAAAAACACTGGAATTGAGGAAAACAGATTATCAGAGATATGGTGTTTTTGCTTTTTTATTTGCACAAACCAGTGCAAGTAATCTGGGTTCACTTGAATATGTACTTCACTCCGATCTGAAAGAATTTATCAGGATGAAAAAATAATGGTAATTTCAGGGGTGAATTCGCAAATGCTTGGTTGCAAAAAGGTGGGATGTACGCCCCTTTTATAAGAAAAAAAATCATGTTTGTTGTCTCCATGGGATTCTGTGATTGATTTCCAAAAATGTCCGGCTCTTGATGGATAAAACAGTACGAAGCAGCAAAAAAACATCATTTTGAACAAACCTTTATCAAATCAATTTTACATAAGACCAGATAAAGCAAACAAAACCAAATTTACTAACCGTAAATAATTAAATATCAGATTTCTGAACAACAAAACCCTAAGAATTATTTAGATATGCAGCAAACACTTTTTTATATCATCATCGCGATCATTGTCCTCGATTTTCTTTTCGACCGTTTGATCGATTATTTAAATTCAACCCGCTGGAGCAATGTATTACCCAAGGAGCTAAAAGGCATTTACGATGAAGAAAAATACCGTAAATCCCAAAACTATCATCGTGAAAACATGAAATTAGGACTGTTAACATCCACCTTGAGTTTTATCCTTATCCTGCTATTTTTGTTTGCTGACGGATTTGCATGGCTCGATAGCTTTGTACGGCAATATACCGACAACCCGATTCTCATGGCACTTTTGTTTTTCGGCATCATAGGTTTGGCTGGCGATATACTTTCCACACCATTTGATATTTACGATACTTTTGTGATAGAAGAGAAATACGGATTTAACCGCACCACCCCCAAGATCTATGTTTTGGATAAAATAAAGGGATGGATTCTGGCCATCCTTCTGGGTGGTGGGATTTTGGCTTTGTTTGTATGGTTTTACCGGTTCGCTGGCGACCTGTTCTGGTTGTATGCCTGGATATTTCTTACTTTTTTTAGCATCTTCATGGCCATGTTTTACTCCACACTCATTGTTCCCCTTTTCAACAAGCAAACGCCCCTTGAAGAAGGAGAACTAAGAGATGCTATCGAGAAATTCGCCCAAAAAGCAGGTTTTAAACTCGATAATATTTTTGTCATAGACGGTTCAAAACGCAGCACCAAAGCCAATGCCTACTTTAGTGGTTTTGGAAGCAAAAAAAGAATCGTGCTTTTCGATACCCTTATCAAAGAACATACTACGGATGAACTGGTAGCTGTTTTGGCACATGAAATTGGTCATTACAAAAAGAAACATATCGTAAAAGGGATGTTTATCTCAACCCTGACCACTGGTATTATGCTTTACCTGCTGGGTATGTTTATCAACCGGCCGGAACTTTCGCTGGCACTGGGTGTTGAGCAAAGTAGTTTTCATATTGGAATTATTGCTTTCGGATTGCTTTACAGCCCTGTGAGCACCCTGCTTGGTATTGGTGGAAACTGGCTTTCGCGCAAAAACGAGTACGAAGCAGATGCTTTTGCGGCCAAAAAATTCAAACCCGAACCTCTGCAGGAAGCTTTGAAAAAATTATCTGTTAACAACCTGAGTAATCTGCGCCCGCATCCTGTCAATGTTTTTGTTAATTACTCACATCCACCTTTGTTGAAAAGACTTGAGCACCTGGACAAATATAAGTAATTCAATACCTGCACGTATGCTGATGAAAACGTAGCAATATCTTGTTTTCTTTATTGTCAGGATTTCTTTGCTTTAGCAAAAGGTTTATCAGAAACCAGGAAAAGTCTATTTCTTATTCAAACTTCTCTTTTTCCAGATATAATAAAGGATGATAATTCCTAAGGGAATAATGATGTAAATGACAAGATTTTCCCATGAATCAAAAAACTTTACGGGTTCAGATTCCTGACGTGGAATGTTAGTAGGAGATTGGGCGATCAGATCATGGGTAGAAATTACAAAAAGGGATGCAAAAAAAACAATTTTTGTTGCCAGTTTTGATAGGGTTGTGTTTTTCATAGTAGCCAATGATAAATGGTTTGTTTTTTAAAAATTCTTTGAAACAAAAATACAGATAAACTCACAAAGGATGACATGCCTGACGAACAAACGAGGAATAAATAAATGCCCCAGGTTAGCGATCATAGAATATTTTCGATGAGCATGATCTCAGGATTTGTTTTTGAGACGACGGAAATATTTAACGTACTGGAATTTGCGCGGATAAAACATAAAATAGAGCGGTAGGTACAACAACCAATCTGCAAGGCGGTAGGAAGTTTCAAACTCTATATCATCAATGATAAACACACTGTCGTTGTTTCTTGCTACCACCCTGTGGGTATGTTTCCAGTAGCGGATTCCCAGGGGAACCCTGAGTCCCCGGTCAATAAAACCATATTCCCGGTGCGACATCCACGATTCCTTGATAATGACCGTCCATTGCCGGAAAAAAGGAAGAGAAAACCGCAGATCAATTATATCGCCGGCAGTTTGTCCCTGGTAACGCCTGATAGTTGCCAGTCCTAAAGGGGGCAAAAGATATTCAAAAAGTTGCCGGTTGAAACCCTTGTAGACTTTGTTGAACGGTTCAAAAACTGTCGTTATCAGACGTATACGCATATAAAAATAGAATTTCAGAAAAAACAGACCCGAAAGAATGAAGTAAAAAAACAAGTAACACTATAAAAAACATTTAAAAGAAAAAAAAGTTGGTGATGACGTAAATTATATGCGATGCCATTTACAAGAAACTTTCAGGTTGCTATTTTACTTCACGGCAAAGGCATTTGAACCCGGCAAACAATCTAAAGAGGAGATGCTCTTAGGATTGAATCAGGCTGTTGAAGAAATGAACATTGCTGGTTGGTTAACCGTTAATTCTATTGATAATAAAGAAATTACAACAAAAAAGAAGAGTTTAACACATTCTTGCAGGAAGAAAAAATTAAACAATCAAAAAAATAACCGAACAATAAAAATGGATAAATTCCGGCTTCCCAGAAAAACGAAAAAATCTCTCAAAAAAACGATGTGGTTGTATCCGCCCGACGAAAAAGGAAATTCTGTCATGGCATGGCCTGCAAAATCACAGGAAGATTACACTGCCAGTAAAAAAGGAATTGCCAGGAAGTTTCCCAAAAGCACAAAAGCTGAAAGAAAAAAGTTTAGGGACGAACTGGATAAAGAAATTTTTGTTTCCGACCAGGTTTTAAAAACATATGTTGATGATATTATCAGAGAAGATTTACGTAATTCTTCTTACAACACACTTGTTGAAGCCAAAACAAAACCGAAGGCAGTAAAAGCGTATTTCAATTTCGTAAACGCTTACCAATTATTTGAAAAAGGGGAGGAATCCTATGGCAATATCTGTTGTATGGCTATTGATAGTGCAAAAGAACTGCTAAAACCCCAAAAGAAGAAATAAAAAACCTGATTTTCTGAGGTTTTTTTATTTCTGAATGATTATGCAAAAGGCATACTTTAAGCCCACTCCAAAAACTTATTTTCCAAAAATTTGATTTCGCCTGGTTTACAATCCAGCAATCCAACAATCCGGCAATTCAGTAATCCACACCCTGTTTAGCCTAACGGAAAAACGATCCACCATGCTCCGCTGGCAAAATTCAAATAACCTGACTCCCTGAAGAAGAGAATTTATGACGAAATCATGAGTTTTCTTGCTGACACTATTTAAAAAGCAATAAGGGAATACTGCTGTTAGAGATCAGTTTTTTGGTAAGTCCTGATTTAAACAGTCTCTGCAACAAGCTTCTTTTTTTGCTTGATAGAGAAATAATATCGATCTGATGCTCTTCGCAGAATCTTTCTAAGTTGGCCACCTGGTCGTCACCTTTCAGAAAGTGTGTTTCAATTTGAATTTTTTCGTGAATACGTTTAAAGTAGTCTTTCAAGGAATTCATTTTTGAATTCAACAGATCATCTTCTGCATCTTTGGAAACATGTACACAGAATATTGTCACATTTAGTGCGGTAACAATAGAAAGAAGCCGGCGAATGGCGACATAGTCAGATTCATCGAACCGCGTGGCATAAACAATATTCTTTACTTCGTTAAAACTGGATGGTTTGGTTCTTTCGGGGATGGCCAGGACAGGCACCCTGGTTTTATCCAAAACCCTGTATACAACACTTCCGATAATGTCACTCTGCTTTTCACCTTTTCCTTTGGTGCCCATCACGATAATGCCAGGTTTGTATGCTGCCGCCATAGAAGAAACTTCATCTTCCACAATACCTTCCCGCAAAGAATAACTGATTTTAATATCGTCCATTCCTTTATCGGCAGCGGTTTTTTTAGTTTTTCCAACAAATTCAATAAGTTTTTCCTTTGCCTGGTTCTCCAGTTCACGCAAATTAATATCCATATCCACCTGAATAGAATATGCATCAGTAATGGGCACAAGGTCAACAATAGGGGCATAAAAAACGTGCAGGATCTTCAGATCGGCATCATATTTTTTGGCAAGCTCCAGTGCATAGAGGCAGGCGTTTTCAGAGAATTCAGAAAAATCAACCGGCACCAGCACCCTTCTGAGTTTTTTGAGGTCTTTTTTTTCCTTTTGTTCCTGCTCTGCCTTCATTTCGGTAATGATACGGAGTGCTCTTTCCACATCAGTCTCTTTGATCTGCAACTTAACACCTTCAGAAACCGCCCCCTGCAAAAGGTTCACATTTTTGAGGAAGCATTCAATGCCTGCGTCTTCTAATTTTGCTTTTAATATTTCCGCCGATGTATAATGATCCGTTGCCAATGTTACTAAACGCTCTTCCATGACTTATCTGTTTTTATTTTTATTTAAAGACCTGATAACTTTTTTCGACGCTAAATATACGAAAAAATATGCTGTATTACAATAGCAGTATTCGGAATGAACGGGGATAAAAATCAGGAAGAAAACAAATCATAAACGCTGGCAGGCATTTGGATTGAAAAGCATTTGGATATGGAAAAGGATGAGCAACCAAAAATAATTTATCGTAAATTTGCCGTCAGTAAAAAAAACAGCATCCTTAAACATGATCCTGAACTGTTCATGGAAATGCAATTGTTTTTGATGGTCGTTTTGTCCAGTTTTTTTGGTAAAACAACATCAGATATTATCTCAAAACCAGCAAAAAACCGGTATCAGCATCCGTTCTATTGAAATCAAACAAGTATATCATATTAGTTCATTACCTTCCAACACATGAAAAAATCACACACCTTTGCATCCAAATCCATCAATTTATTTTTGTTATTCATTGGTTTCTCCCTTCACCTTTATGCCAGCGATGATTGGCAAACATGGTATGAACAACACAATCAAAACAAAACACCCTCTTATGACGAAACCATCAGATTTGCCCGCCAACTGGCAGATAGTTCGGCATACATTCATTATAGTGTCATAGGAAAAAGTCACCGTAATAAAGATATCCCCCTTTTGATTCTGGATATGAACGGAAATTTCAACCCTGCAGCCGTGCACAATTCGGGAAACAAGATCTTGCTCGTAAATGCCGCCATACACCCTGGTGAGCCTGTGGGAAAAGATGCCGGACTAATGCTTTTTCGTGATATTGCTATCAAAAATATGCATCATGAGATCATGGAAGACGTGACCCTGCTTTTTATCCCCATCATGAATGTAGATGGTCATGAGCGATTTGGTCCCTACAACAGAATCAATCAAAACGGTCCTGAGGAAATGGGTTGGAGAACCAATGCTATAAATCTGAACCTCAACAGAGATTTCCTGAAAGCCGACTCAAAAGAAGTAACGGCATTGTTGCAACTGTGGCAGGAATGGAATCCTGATTTTTTTATCGATACCCACTCCACCAACGGAGGCGACTACCAATATGCCATGACTTATGCCACAGGAACCAGTAAAGATAATATGTATGAAGAACTGGCAGAGTGGACAAAAACCACCTACATTGCCCAGGTGGAAGAAAAGATGGAAGACGATGGTTTTCCTGTATTTCCCTATGTTACCTACAGGTCATGGCACGATCCACGTAGCGGACTCAGAAGCGGTGTGGGAAACCCCATGTATTCAACCTCTTATGCCAATTACCGGAACCGCCCCGGACTGCTGCTCGAAACACACATGCTAAAACCTTATGAAGTGAGGGTTGAATCTACTTATCGTATGCTGGTAAACACCATCGATATACTGCATCAGGATCAATCCCTGAAAAAAATTGTAGAGAAAGCAGATATATATGCGGCTTCCGATGAATTTTTAAAGAAAGATTTTCCACTCTCATTTCAACTTACCAATGATTCGGTAATGGTTGATTTTTTGGGTGTTGAATATAAAAAAGTAAAAAGTGACCTTACCGGGGGCGATTGGTTTATTTATGACTCAGAAAAACCTGTTCAGTATCAGATCGCCTGGTTTAACCAAAGCAAACCCGCGCTGAAAGTAAAACTGCCTTCATCCTATATCATTCCGGTTGAATACAACACTGTAATTGACAGGTTAAAAGTACATGGTATTGAAATGACAGAACTTGCTGAGGACAAAATCATAGAAGTTGAATCCTACAAATTTACAGATGTATCCCTGGCTGGTTCCTCCAGGGAAGGAAGACAAACCGCGTCGTTTCAAACCGAAACGATTTCACAAAAAAGAACCTACCCCAAAGGGTCGGTGATTGTTCCGATGAACCAGCCAGAAGCCAGACTCATTGCCATGGCACTGGAACCCATGGCCTATGGGTCATTTGCTTACTGGGGCTTTTTCAACGCCATTTTCGAAAGGGTTGAATATTTCGAAAGTTATACGATGGAACAAATGGCAAGGGAGATGCTCGAAGAAGATCCCTCGTTAAAAGAAAAATTAGACCAGGAAATACTTGAAAATCCTGATCTGGCAAATAATCCTTATGCAATACTCACCTGGTTTTACAAACAAACACCTTACTATGACCAACAGCATAATGTTTATCCGGTGGGAAGGATTCATCAGTAATAATTGGGAATTGGGATAAATTCCATTTCCTGAAATAATGAACCGGCCATTACAAAATTTTTGACACACACGCGGATGATTAGATTTTGCAACATGCTCAAACATGCAGTAAGATTATTGTTGGCGAGGTCTCTCGTTGAAAAAACGAGACGGACAACTGACCATTGAAAGACACAATTATAATCCAATAAAAATGACTGAAAGTTGGCTCATGCTCACTTCCAGTCATTTTCAATATTCGGTTAAGAGGATGGGATCAAGGCAGTTGGTATTAGCACCTGGAAACAATGATCAGGTCAATGATCAACGCATCACAAAGCGGATACCACCACGGGCACCGATCCACCATTTTGCCCGGTAATTATCCCAGGTGTTTTCAACCATTTCCCAGGTTGACAAGTCTTGAAAGCCAGCATCTTGCTTTGTAATATGGTTGTAAAGTACAGCTCCTGCAAATAGTTCCAGTTTGGGATTGGGGCGATATCCAAAATGGGTTCTCAGTTCATTGACAAGATTGGTTTGATCGTATTCAAACCATTGGGCATCTTCATAAATTTGTGAGCTGTGCAGTTCTATTTGCATCGAGGATTTTTCTGTAAAAGCGATGTTGGTGCCTACCCCATAACCCAACGATCCGAATTGATTATCCACAAAGGGTTTTACACCAACAGAAAAAATATTGTAAAACAGTGGCACACCTATTTTGTAAGAAACATTGGCATACATTACATCCGACACCCCAAATTCCCACTGTCGCAACCCTCCTTTTTTCACGATGCTCAGAAATCCAACCGGCACACCTGTAATGGTATCGGCAATGTTCAAAAACCCCAGTTGAATACCATCAACCTTTTCAGCAATATTCAAAAAACCGGCCACCTGAATACCAGCAAGATCACCGGCTGTATTCATAAAACCTGCTGTCTGAATACCAGTGGTATACTCCCCTGCGATGTTGGCAAACCCAGCCAGGGATATGCCGGTAAAACTGTTGCGGGTGATGTTCATAAAACCTGCAGAAGTAATCCCTTCAGTTTTTCCGTTGGATATATTCATGAATCCGGCAAAAGCCATTCCCTGGTAGTCTCCCTTTACAATGTTACCAAAGCCGGCACCAGTAATTCCGCTATGTCTCTGACTGACCACATTGAGAAATCCTGCCCCCATGATTCCGTCGTGGGTGCCGTTGACCACATTCATAAAACCTGCGCCTTGCAATCCTTCAAAATCACCATTGACAACATTCATAAATCCAGCACCCTGGAGACCTTTTGTATACCCATGTACGAAATTGCCGAATCCTGCCATTTGAAATCCGTCTACATTCCCTTTGTTGATGTTCATAAATCCCGCCATTTCCAGTCCTTCTACTCCCCCATTGACACCTCCAAAAAGATTAATGCTGTATTTGTACCTGTAGTCTAAAGCGCTAACGCCGTCGGTACCCAAAAACGGAAACAAACTTACCTGAATGGTTTTCAAAGGTTTTTCGGTTTCCTGTGCCTTCATAAGGGTGGGAAAAACCAGTACAAAAGCGATGAAAATGATTGAGATTTTTCTTGTTTTCATGATTAATGTAAGATTTTTAAGTAAAAAATAATTGAAAAATGATGTTTCCTGATTGAATGAATTGAAAAAAAGCATTTGAATTTGCAAATGACCGAATTCAGTTTATCAAACATTAATCCATAATTATCATTAATCTGAATAACAATAACTTAAAAAATAAAACACATTAGAAAACATATTTAAACGTACGGTTTTGAACACATATGTGTACGTTTATTTACACATAGGTAATACATATCGCTTGCAAGAAAATATAAAATTTTGCTTAAGGTTCCGCCCAAGAAACAATCAACTTGTTT
>CAYMLS010000017.1:0-16112 GCA_964390665.1 uncultured Bacteroidales bacterium
AGCACAATAATTCCGGCAGATGCCAAAAAGTAAGAAATACCTAATCCAAGGTGTTCTGACAAGGAAAGCAGCATCAGGTAAAACAGCACCAATCCAAACCCAACCAAAGCGTATTGCAAAGGATGCACTTTCTGCTTTCTGATATTTTCAATAAAAAAGAAAACCATAAAAGTGAAAACAAAGAACAGGATGGCATACTTGGTTGATCTTTCCACCACCTGATAATTATCGACCGGGAGTATGAGATCAACACCAAATTCTGATCCGGTAAAACCCATTTTTTTCCCGGTCCAGTGCTGCGGATAATTGCGATTGTAATCCAGTATTTTCCAGGTTGCGGTAAATCCTTTTTCGTTTATCTGGTGATCCACGGGTAGGAACGAGCCGCTGAAACCGGGATCGGGCCAGGGCGAAGTCATTACTACGTTGGTTTCTTTCCCTACCGGAGCAAACCGTATGTTTCGTGATCCGTTCAGTTCTATTTTGATGGAGAATGTATGGGAGGTAGTATTGACTGCCGCTTCCAATGGGGTTTCTATTGAAAAACCAGAGCTAAGGAGGTTTTCTGTTTGCACCCCTGGTTCACTTTTGATGGTTTGGTCATTCCACTTAAAATCTATCTCGTTACTGATACCCTTAATATCTGTTATCCCCATGGAAGCATGGACATTCTCCCAGTGAAAAACCTTTTGTGGCGCTTTGATTAAAGGTTGCGGGGATGGGAAGTTGCCGGTAAGTTGTAGAACAGACTTATAAACCACGACCTTAAAAATTCCCCTTTTGCGAATCTCAGGGATGAGTTCTGCCTGTATGTTCAACTCGTCGGGCAACACATAATAGTGGTCGTGTCGTACATTGATCGGCTTATCCTTTTCATTCAAATCATAATGGGTGTAAGGAATGGCAAGCACCGGACCTGAAATGGTCTGTTCGCCTCCCCACTTTGAACTAACTTCCTGAAAGACTTCATTTTGCCTTCCTTGCCTTTCGGTTTTTAACGACCGGATCATCTCTACAGGGATCATTAGCAGCAAAGTAAGGAAAAAAATCGCAACGATCTTGATGGTAATGGCATTGCGTTGAATCAAATTTTGTGTTTTTTCAATCATGATAACAGAGATTAAAGTTAATAATGCAGTTAAAAAGAACTTTGAAACACAAAGTTATTGGGTAAAAAAATTATATTCCTTTTTTGATGAGGTCTTCCAATGCTTTCAAATGTTCTTCAAATGCTTTTCTTCCTTGTAATGTGGCACGGTAGGAAGTGTTGGGTTTTTTTCTTACGAATTGTTTTTTTACTTCAATATAGTTTTCTTTTTCCAGTGCTTTGATGTGGCTGGCCAGGTTCCCATCGGTAAGATCAAGCAACTCTTTCAGGGTGGTGAATTCCACCCAGTCGTTGACAATGAGTACCGACATCACCCCTAGCCGTATGCGGCTTTCAAAGTTTTTGTTTAAGTTGGATATCAGGTTTTTCATTACCGGTTTGGTTGTTTAAAAAGTAATTAAAACAGACATTATTTGTTCAGGGTATTCGCCTTTGTCATATTTGCCCGTTCATATTTCCAAAACATAATGAATCCATAAATAATATGCATGAAACCAAAACCAATGGTCCAGAAAAGCAAACCGTATTTTGTAAAAACAGCGGCAACTAAACCAATTACCACCTCAATAGCTCCGAGGTATTGTATATCGTGAAGGGTGAATTTGCTGGCGTTGATCAAACCAAGCCCATAGAAAATGAGCATGGAAGGGGCAACGAGCAGCGCTAAACCATGATAGAGAAGAATAAGACAGAAAATACCTCCTGTTGCAATGGGTACGAAAAGATGAACAAGCAAACGGCGTGTACTGGAACTCCAAAGCGGAACGTCCATAAACCGCGCTCTTCGCGCTGAAAAGAAAATTACGGCAGATATGGCAAAGATCAGCACAACCATTGCAGTTATGAAAAATACCCGCAGGGCTTCTGAAACCTCACCAGTAATTACTGATCCATTTAACATTGAATTGCTTAATGAGTAACTGATTAGTTGCGGATCACGCTGCTGGTAATAAAAAATAAATGCTGCTCCAAACAGGGCAATGAGTCCCGCAAATATACCAGACAACCCGCTAAGGGATAAAAACTGTGTGGATCTTTCCATCATTGACCTGATCTGACGGATATCTTCAAGATGCTGATTGTTTTCTGACATAATGACTGAAATTAAAGTGCTTTGAATTGCAAAGTTATTCCTTTTTTTTATTCGTGCCACATTTTTTAAAAAATTTCAGGTTTTATTGTATGAGGGGTCTCAAACTGAAGAGTATTGATTTCAGTATGGCAGTCAATGGAGTCTTTTTTGCTTCAATAAGTATCAAAAAGCTTATCATGGATATTTTTTCAAAGGAATCAAGGCAACAAGAGATCGTTTCATTGCTTCAAAATCAGACACATGACTTAAGCAAAGGATTGAAACCGTTATACAACAGAATAGGTGATGCACGTGTGGTTATGCTTGGTGAATCAAGTCATGGTACCCATGAGTATTATACCTGGCGTACCATGATCACACAGTATCTGGTTGAAAATAAGGGATTTAATGTCATTGGAGTGGAGGGAGATTGGCCAGATTGTTATCAGATAAACCGGTTTATAAGGCACTGGGAAAACAGTGGACAAACTGCACAGGATGTGTTGAGAAAATTCCACAGATGGCCTACCTGGATGTGGTCAAACTGGGAAATTGCGGCATTGGTGGAATGGCTCAGAAAGTTTAATCATGGAAAAAATTACGATCATCAGGTTGGGTTTTATGGTCTCGATGTTTACAGCTTATGGGAGTCTTTGGAGTCTGTCATGGATTATCTGCAAAAAAATGAACCTGATGCCGTGGAAACTGCCCAACAAGCTATAAATTGTTTTGAACCTTACAACAGGGAAGGTGTAAATTACGCCACCAAGGTACGTTTGGTTCCCGAAACCTGTGAAAATGAAGTTTTAGATTTGCTAAAAGAACTCCATACCCGCACAAGTTGGGGAGGAACCGACCATGAAGCTTCTTTCAGTGTCCGCCAGAATGCACTTACTGCAGTAAATGCTGAGAAATATTTCCGGGCCATGTTGAGAGGAGGTCCTGATTCCTGGAATATTCGTGATACGCATATGGCTGATACTCTTGAAAATCTGTTGAATCAGCTTGGCCCGGAATCAAAGGCTGTCGTCTGGGAGCATAATACCCATATTGGTGATGCGAGTGCTACCGAAATGCGGGAGGACAGAATGCTGAATATTGGCCAATTAATACGTGAACGTTTGGGACGAGACAAGGTGGTGCTCGTTGGGTTTGGTTCTTTTAAGGGTAACGTTATTGCCAGTGAAGCATGGGGTGAAGAAATAAGAAAAATGCAATTGCCTGAAGCACGAAATGATAGTTGGGAGAATTTACTGCATCAATATTCTCCTGCAAATAAGCTCCTCATTTCAAACGAAATGAAAGATATCTCTCACCTAAAGGAAATGATCAATCACAGGGCAGTAGGAGTTGTTTATCATCCGGAGCGTGATCATTTTGGAAACTATGTTCAGTCTTTAATTCCTCTGCGTTACGATGCTTTTATTTACCTTGATGAAACCAATGCACTCCATCCTATGAAAAAAAATAAGGAAACCGATAGAATGCCTGATACTTATCCCTGGGGCATTTAGTAATTTGTAGTTTCAGACGGGTTAAGCAATTTATTCATTTATTCGCTTGGGGACTTCATCTTTTACCTATTCCTGCATAAATAGTTTAACCACTGAGAACAAATCAGATCATAGGAATGAAGACATACCCCCATATAGTGAATATTGGGTCGAATGCTCAAATCCATTGCAGCAACGATTATTCAATCATCTGATGTACCCGGTTTACCGGCAGGCATTTACTTTTTGCAACCGGAAACCCATGATGGACATAAGATTAAATGAAGAATTCTGAAGCAAAGATTAGTTTTTGAGCTCCCATGTGGCGCCCTCTTTGCTGTCTTTCACTGCAATGTTAACCGATTGGAGTGCATCACGTATGCGGTCGGAAGTGGCATAATCTTTCTGACTTTTTGCCTGTTGGCGGATATCCAGGATAATATCCATCAAACCATTTAAAATGTTTTCATTGCCGGATGATTTTGCCGGGGATTCGGTTTCCAGACCAAAAATTTCCACCACAAACGTCCGGAAAATATTTTTTAATTTTTCCAGGTCTTCTTTGCTGATGGTGTCTTTTTTGTCATTGACGGAATTGATCATCCTTACAGCATCAAAGATATGTGCAATGGCTACCGGGCTGTTGAAATCATCATTGAGTGCCTCATAGCATTTTTCTTCTATGGTAGCCACCTGAATGGTTGATTTTGAGGAGGGCTGGAGGTTTTGCAGGGTATCCATGGCCAGGGAAAGTCTTCTCAGTCCTTTTTCGGCAGCAACAAGCGCCTCGTTGCTAAAATCGAGTGTGCTGCGATAGTGTGCCTGGAGAATAAAAAAGCGTATGGTCATGGGGGAGAAGGCTTTTTCAAGCGATTTGTGCGAACCTTCATAAAATTCGCGCAGGGTGATGAAATTGCCCAGCGATTTTCCCATTTTCTGTCCATGGATGGTGATCATATTGTTGTGCATCCAGTATTTTACCGCTTCTTTTCCGGTGGCGGCATTGGATTGTGCTATTTCGCACTCATGGTGAGGGAACAAAAGATCCATTCCTCCACCATGAATATCAAAAACTTCTCCGAGGTATTTCTTGCTCATGACCGAACATTCGAGGTGCCAACCCGGAAATCCATCGCTCCAGGGCGAAGGCCACTGCATGATATGCGAAGGGTTTGCTTTTTTCCAGAGGGCAAAGTCAACGCTGCTTTTCTTTTCTTCCTGCCCTTCAAGTGCTCGCGTGTTGGCGATCATTTCTTCAATAATCCTTCCGCTGAGTTTTCCATAACGGAAATCCATGTTGTATTTCTCTACATCAAAATATACCGAACCATTGGTTTCATAAGCATAACCGGCATCAAGAATCTGTTTTACCATTTCAATCTGTTCGAGGATATGTCCTGAGGCACGCGGTTCTATGGAAGGTCTTTTCACATTGAGTTGATCAATGTCTTCATGATACCGGTTGGTGTAGTATTGCACAACCTCCATGGGTTCAAGTTGCTCCAGTCGTGCTTTTTTGGCGATCTTGTCTTCACCCGTTTCCTGTTCATCATTTTCCAGATGCCCCACATCGGTAATATTTCTTACATACCTTACTTTGTACCCCAGATGTTGCAGATACCTGAAAACCAGGTCGAAAGTTATGGCAGGGCGTGCATGGCCCAGATGGGCATCTCCATAAACAGTTGGGCCACAAACATACAACCCGGTAAAGGGAGGGTTAAGAGGTTGAAATTCCTCTTTTTTTCTGGAAAGGGTGTTGTACAGGGTTAATTTACTTTGCATGATCATCAATTGTTTTATGAAAGCGCAAAGTTAATCAAATAATAAAAAAATACATGGGTCATTAAGGAGCATCATTGCGCCGGCACTCTGTTTTGATTTCATTGGCAGAAAAAATCATCAGGGTTGCATGATACTGTCAAGGATCTGTTGCAATTCTTCCACTTTAACAGGATATTGTCTGGCAAGATTGTTTTGTTCTCCGGGATCCAGCGACAGATTATAAAGTTGATGATCGGGCGATATACCTCCTTCGATGTTTTTTATTTCCTCTATCCAGTTTGCATCACCGGCACTGGGCATAATATATTTCCAGTCGCCTTTTCTCACTGCATAGGTAGAAGCTTCCTGCACCAGGATTCCTCTGCCTTCTTCTGATCTGCCCAGAATTACATCCAGCATGTTTTCGCTGTCCTTTGCTGCTTCTTCTTCTATCTGGTACCCGGAGAGTTCTGCCAGGGATGCAAAAAGGTCTGTTTGCGTCCAAAGGGCATCATTGGTTTTTCCCTGAGGTATCACCCCAGGCCAAAAACTGATGGTAGGCATTCTGTTCCCACCTTCATAAATGCTGTATTTCCCCCCTCTGAAAGGTCCGGCCGGTTGATGATCACCGAGTAATTCCACAGCCTGGTCTTCATATCCGTCATTTAAAACCGGTCCGTTATCGCTGGAAAATATGATCAGGGTGTTTTCCAGTAGTCCTCTTTCTTTCAGCGCATCCATTATTTTTCCTGCCATCCAGTCCATCTGAACAATGGCATCGCCTCTCACGCCCATGGTGCTTTTGCCGATGAATTTTTCATCGGGTATTCTGGGCACGTGGATTTCATTGAAAGCAAAAAACATGAAAAAAGGGTCATCTTCTGTCTGGTCAAAAAAGTCGATGGCTTTGTCGGTAAGGATGTAGGGAAAATCTTCATCGCGCCACCATGCTTGTTCGCTGCCTCCCATGAAACCTATGCGTGGCACGCCATTTACAATCACACCACTGTGCTGTACATCCCCTTGTTGCCTCACCATTTTTGGATGGGTTATGCCCGTTGGGTTATCAAACGGATTGGGATCGGTAGCATCATCGGTAAATGCTATCTCCAAAGGGTTGTTGGGGTCCAGTCCAACCACGTGATGATTTTCGAGATAAACACTGGGCACCCTGTCGTTGGTAGCCGGGATGATAAAACTGTAATCAAAACCGATTTCCAGGGGTCCCGGTTTTACAGCTTCGTTCCAGTTTACATTGCCATCGCCCAAACCCAGATGCCATTTTCCGATCACAGCAGTTTTGTATCCTGCTCCCTGTAGGGCGGAAGCCAGTGTGGGTGTGCCGGGAGGGATGAAAAGAGGTGCATCGCCGGGCAATATGCCCGCCTGCATCCGGAAAGCATAATTGCCTGTTAGCAATGAATACCTTGAAGGGGTGCAGGTAGCAGCGGCACTGTGGGCATCTGTAAACAGAACCCCATTTTTTGCCATGTAGTCGAGGTTAGGTGTTTCCACACCTTTTGCGCCATAGCATCCCAGGTCGCCGTATCCCACATCATCGCCATACAGGATCACTATGTTCGGTTTTTCCGGAAGATTTTCCTCCTTTGGAGTGCCCAAATTGCAGGAATTAAGGGAAGTAAGTGTAATACCAGCCAGGATGCCTCCTGCCAAAAATTGAAAACGGTGGTTCTGATTTGAAAAAAACATTTTTTGAAGTTTTTAGGGTGTCAGTATTTTTAGGGTAATATTGATTATTTTGATTTTCAGAGATGATCAAAAATATCCTGGTTTGCTCCTCCGGTTGTTTGGATTCTTTTTTTTACTGTGTGAAGGGAATTGTTCCGGAGGGTGAAGGATTTATTTTCATTGCCCTGAACCAGCAGAAAGCTGCCGGTACCATTTAATGGTCGGCACCTTTCGATAAGGGCGTCATGAACCTGTTCCACGGCTATGAAGGCTCCTTTTTCTGTGGGTGCCTGGATTCCTTCCAGTCCGTTTAAATGCAATGTGTTGATTTTTTCAAAGGAAAAAGCATGTCGCCAGGCGGGCTCTGATTCCCCGTTCCAGGTTACAGTAACGTTGTTGAGAGACAGGCCATCCACTTCCCTGGCAAAGAAACCGTCATTGGCCCTTTTGTCAGGAAAGTCTTCAGGATACATATGAAGTTGAATGTTGTTGAACCGGATGTTTTCCATCGGGTTTTCGGGGAAGCCGATCAGTTTGCTGGTTCCTTGCCCGTGAGCCATGATGTTGTTGAAAGTTACATTTCTGATCCTGCCTACTTTGGAGTCAGGGAATCTTTTTCTGATCACCATCCAAATCGGATCGCCATTGCCCCACCAGTTAAAATGTTTCCGGTTGGTTTCCAGGGTTATATCTGAGAAGAGGATGTTTTCTGCTGTTCCGCCGTCACGGATCACGATGCTTAATCCTCTGTTTGAGTTGCTAATGGCGCAATTGCTGAAAACGATGTTCCGGAAATCGCCATAGCTCTCGGTGCCAATTTTTAATGCAGAGGAGGTTGATGTAAGTACACAGTTACTTACGGTTATATTCTCACAATCGCGGTAGTGCGGGTATGTCATGGTAGATTTGAGCACAATAGCATCATCTCCGGTGCTGATGATACAATTGCTCACCACAACATTGCTGCATCCGTCAATATCAATTCCATCGGCGTTTACACCTTTTTCCAGGCTGGATTCAATGTAAACATTGTCAACAAAAACCCGGTCGCACCATTTGAAATGGAGTGTCCAGTCGGTTGATTCGATGAGGGAAACATCATGTACGGTCACATTCTGGCAGTTTTCCAGGAATACCATACAAACAAAAGGATGCACTTTGTAATACATTTTCATCTCCACACCTGCTTCCCGGGCATTTTGGGTTTCTTCTTCAATAAACCCATCCACCTCCCTGAGATCCTCATAGGTGCGTCTGGCCTGCCCATGTATGGTGCCTTTGCCCTTGATGCTAATGTTTTTGGCATCTTTGGCATAGATCAAAACGGGTGTAATGCCTGCCCCCTCGGTGCCTGCTATGTTGCTTTTCACCACCGTAAAGTCATTTTTATAATCCAGCGAATCCTGGCTTGCCAATAATGTTGCTCCTGCCTCCAGGTAAAGGGTTACGTTGTCCTTCAGAACGATGGTTCCTGTGAGATACTCACCGGGTGGGATCAGCACCTTGCCACCCCCCTGGGCAGTGCAATGGTCTATGGCATTTTGGATGGAAAGGGTGCTCAGATGATTTTTGTTGTTTTTTGCACCAAAATCGAGTATGTTGTAAACAGAATTTTCTGAGTTTTCTCCGCAACCCGAAAGAATTGCATATACAATGGCAAATACAAGGATTCTCATTATTTTATTTTTTTTGAAATGATTCTATAAAAAAGCAGTTTTGGTGTAATTGTGATAATTTGATGGTTACAAACATTCGTTGACTGGCAGCTTTTATAAGTGCCGTATAGCGAGATATTAGTAAAAACAGTAACGAAACCTCCAAAATAATATGAACCGAGCATGACAAAAATTTTGACACACACGCCCATGATTATAATGCGCAGCATGGTAAAGCATGCAGTCAGACTGTTAGCGAGCTCTCTCGTCGGAAAAAACAAGAACCGCTTTAATAAAATTATAAACAGATGAAACAGATGAAAGTACGCGGGAAAACAATGCTTTGATAAAGCCAGGCATTTTTTAATTGGATACCCATGATTTTTTATTTTCCTGTTTACTACTGAATATTCCTCAAAAATATACAATCAGAAGGTCATAAAAAGGTAATATTGTCTTTATTAACAAAGACTTTTATGTCAATGTGGGGTGAGGGAGGTTTTTTTGGGAAGAACCGGCAAAGGAGAGAAACCGCAGACCACGATGTATGATCGTTGATGGTGTTATAATGTTATAAAAAGATAATCCGCTCCCTGTGAATTTCTTTGGGAGCGGATTGAGTTTTTGCAACAGGTCTATTTTCTGTATCTGTTTCTGTGTGAAGAAGTATCCGCACTTTTCTGATTGTTTTGATTGCCTCTGAAGGTGCGACGTGATCCGCTTCTGCCATTATTTCCTGTGGAATGCTGGCGGTTATGCTGATCTTTTTTGACAACTTCATGCTCCATCAAAGGATAGGAATGATCATCCACCACGGGCACCAGCCTTCCGGTGAGTTTTTGGATATCTTTCAGATAGGCTTTTTCTTCTGCATCGCAAAAGGCTATGGCGGTGCCATTTTCGCCTGCACGCCCGGTTCGTCCGATGCGGTGCACATATGATTCGGGGATGTTGGGCAGGTCGAAATTGATCACATGTGAAAGATCGTCGATATCGATACCACGGGCAGCAATGTCAGTGGCAACCAATACGCGGGTAATATTTGATTTGAAATTACCCAATGCCATTTGTCTTGCATTTTGCGATTTGTTGCCATGTATGGCCTGAGATTTTACGCCCGCTTTGGTCAGATCGCGAGCTACCCGGTCGGCGCCATGTTTGGTACGGGTAAAAACCAGTGCTCTGTTGATCTCATCTCCTTTCAGCAGATCGTTCAGGAGGTGTCTTTTGTTTCTTTTATCAACAAAATAAACCCTTTGATCAATAGATTCAACAGTGGTTGAAGAGGGAGTTATCTCTACTTTTGCCGGATTTATCAGGAAGCTATCTGCCAGTTGCACAATAGCGGGAGGCATGGTAGCAGAAAAAAACAATGATTGTTTTCTGGAAGGCAATTGTGTGATCACTTTTTTCACATCGTGTACAAAACCCATATCGAGCATTCGGTCTGCTTCGTCGAGGACAAAAAACTCCACTTTGCTGAGGTTTACATAGCGTTGGTTGATCAGGTCGAGCAGACGACCGGGGGTAGCCACGAGCACATCGTAGCCGGCCTGCAGTGCTTCCACCTGGCTGTGTTGGTTGACGCCACCATAAATTACTTTGCATTTCAGCGATGTGTGCCTGCCGTAAGTGGCAAAACTTTCACCGATCTGTATGGCCAATTCACGTGTGGGTGTGAGTATCAAACTCCTGATAGGTTTTTTTCCCCTTTGAGGTTGCGTGTTTTTCTCGCTTAAGAGTTGAAGAATAGGAATTGCAAACGCAGCGGTTTTACCTGTACCCGTTTGTGCGCATCCTATGATGTCTTTTTTTTGCAGGATCAATGGGATTGCTTTTTCCTGAACGGGTGTGGGGGTTGTGTATCCTTCTGATTGTAAAGCCTTGAGGATAGGCTGAATTAAATTTAAATTTTCAAATGTCATGTATAATAAATTAAAGGTTTATGATGTAGAGATGCATCCTGATTGCATGATCAGTGATTTTTTTCAATCACCCGACAAGGCAAAACGGGAATACAAAACACTGCATTCAAAAAGGAATGACCCTTTTAAATATCATAAACATTAAGTTTAATTGACCGGTATTGAATTGAAAGGAACCTGATCTCCGGTCGTGGAAAGGAATCTTTTGGGTTTGGGGTTTATCCGAAAGGATGATTTTCCAAACACGCGTGCAAAGATACGAAAAAATAAAATATTTCAATGAGTTATTTTGAAATTGTTTTTATGGGTGTTTGATAAAATATTGAGATTTATCATCGCTGTTACATCGAGGTTTTCCTGCAGTCGAAATGATGACACTGTTTTCATTCGTTTTTCTGAAGTTGGTGATAGTATATCTTCCGGTTATAAACAGGTTTATATTTTAACATCCTCTTTGTTTGCATTTTTCTACAGAGATGAACCGATCCATGACAAAGATTTTGACACACACGCCTATGATTATACTTCGCGGCATGTAAAACATGCAGTAAGCGTGTTGACGAGCTCCCACGTAAAAAAAGAACGTGGACCGACTTAATCAAATTATTAAAAGATGAATCAGTCATTTCGTTAACTTTAACAAGACTCCCAGGATTCATCTCGGTGAAAAAATGAGACGAAAGCCTTGTCTTTGAGGATTTCTTATCAAGCACAGAAAAAATCGTGAGTTTTCTTGCTGACACTATTTAGTCTTTTGCATAACAACCAAAAGTGTTGTTGGTTTAATGGAAGTATCGCCCGGATGGTTGAATGATTGAATCTCAGGTTTCAGAACCTGATAAAATTAGTGCGAATATATTTTACCCCTGATCGTCGGGCATTTTTGCATTGACTGACAATCAGGGGCAAAGGAATGAACTTGTAAAAAGGATAAACCTGACCACTTTCTATCTGATGATCACCTGGCATGTAATGGCAGAACCCTGGAAACGGATGGTGAGAAGATACAAACCACTTTTCAGGTTGAGTTGTTGTACATCAAATATAAACCTGTAGTCGTTATGGGATGTGATTCTTTCCTGTCTTGAGTGCACCTGTACACCCCGCGAATCAGTCAGTTCAAGCGAAAGGATGCCAGTTGCAGCGGTTTTCGGGGTCAGTTTGAGTATGAAGTGGCTTGTGGCAGGATTGGGGTATAGATTTTCTACTGTCACATATTCATTGCTCATATCAGAAGAACCTGAACCCGGTAAATTTTTGTCGTATTCAACAAAAGTAGCATCTCCGGGGTCTTCATCATCACCGTCATTTCCCTGGAAGCTGGTAAAAATGCTCATGACCCCGTAGCTAAGGCTGATATCAATCACCTCTTCCTTTATGCTATCCATGAGGTGGGTGTTATTCATATTCAGATAGTATTGTTCTGTGAGGTAATCAATTTTTCCCTTTGCCCATAATTTTGTCAGAAACTGCATCTGCGTGTCAAAGGTATCGGTCAGTTGTATGTTGTAATCATACGCTACAGGGTTGTTGTAAGAATTACCCGAAAGTTGTGTTACTACCTCACCAGGATCAGAATACCTGCCAACAACCATCATTTGTTTTCCTTTGTAGAGGTTGGGTAGTATTTTGGGATACATTTCGGTCATCACATCCGGGGAATAGCTGATCTGGGTGTTGAGCAGAACAGGATTCTGAATCATGAGGTAAAAATTGGTGATGACATTTTCCAGGTCCTCATCTTTCAGAAATTCCACTAAACCATCATTGCCCGTAGCAATGGCAGTCAGCAGTCGTTCGTTTACAGTCTGGCCAATGCCAAAAGTGAATAAAGCAATTTGTCGCTCACTCTGTGTGATAAGGTTGTTGATATGATCGATCAGCAGGTCGGTGTTGAGTATTCCTTCGGTTTGTTCTCCATCGGTAAAGAAGATGATAATATTGGCGGTTTGATCATCGGCAAATTCAAACTGAGGGATTGCGGTATCAAATGCACCTGAAATGTTGGTCATGCCATCGGCATTGAGAGACTGGATGTAGTCGATGGCCGCTTCTCCGTTTTCGATGTTGTAATCCATGTGGTTGTCGCTGAAGCTGGTCACCTGAGTGGCAAAAGAAACCACATTGAACCTGTCACCATCATTAAGATTTTCCACAATAAAGCGTGCTGCATCGCGCGCCTGCACCATTTTATCACCAGTCATGCTTCCCGAGCGGTCTATGATCAAAGTGAAAACTTTGCTGATCACTTCGGTGTTTTCGCTGGGATCGGGTTCGGCAATAAAGGAAAAGAAACCACGTCCGTATTCGTCCTTTTGCAAGCTATCGGGTGTATAGGTAGACAAGGAGAACAGTCCGAGTTCATCCAGACTCAGTTGATATTCAACCACCAGATCATCGTCAGCGATCACTTCCCAGGCATTGTAGGTAAGGGTGGCGGTATTTCCGGTGTTTGTAATATCATCTGCCTCATGGTTCAACAAAGCAATATGATCGATCGTTCTGTCTGAATTCAGCACAAGATTCATTTGCTGGCTGAGAAGGTGGGTTATTTGAATAGCCTGGTAATTATTGGGGAAGCGATAGGTAACCGTTCCGAAACTATAGGGAAGCAATTCAACATAAGAGAGTTCCACCACCATGGTTGAATCGAAAGAAAGCGGTTGTTCGATATCATAAAAAAGTGGATTCCCGCCGAGGTATTGCCGGAGGTTGTAGTCATCCTGTCCGGGTTCAAAAACGGTAGATGTATCCTGAGGAACAGGAGAAAAAGCTGCTTCATACCAGTTGCCGTTCATTTGATACCGTAGACCAGTTGCGCTGGCCCCTTCGGGCAGGGGGAAAGCAAATTTCACAGAAAGTGAATCTTCGATGGAGTTGACAAACACCCCGGTGGCCGTTGTATTGGCTACCTGCCCTTCAATGGTAACTTCTACATTGGTTTCGCGCAGGGTAAGATAGTTGCCTGCGGTTTCTTTGCTGAATAATACACCATTGGCGAAAGTTCCATTAGTCAAAATGGAAAGCAATCCGATGATAAATAAAGCTTTTTTCATATGTCCTGGTTTTAGTTAAAAAGGAGATCCTACAAGATGTTTCGGTCCCCTCCGTTTGTTTTTAAACAGTTGATTGATTTGTTATGAGATATAGTTATTTGGTTTTAATTACAAATATAAATAAATTATGAAGGCAACAACTGCTTCAATTGTTAAATTTCAGATGGATTTGATTTTCAGGATTGTGAAAAGAAAACAGGGGGTGAATGGAAAGTGTAAATCACCCTTATTATTTCCTTTTTGGGGTCAGGTTCAGCAGGGCAGGTGATATTGGATTTCGATTATTTAACATTTCCTCATGAGCTGTTGTTTTTAAATTTTATGTATTTTAAATTAAGTTCTATTAAGGTATTAATACTTGGCATTAACTCACTAAAATTTCATACAATGAAAACATTTACACTTTTCCTGTTTGTTTATCTGTTTTTCAGTAACCTGCTTCATGCACAAATTAGTCTCATTGAAACCTACCACGCTGGTACCAAGGTAGTTTATTACCCCGATTCCTGCGACGCCGATTTTCATGAAATGGAAGGGAAGATCACATTTTGCGATAGAGCGGGTAACCTGGGTATCGTGGAAAAAAGTTATGGGTTGAACTATCATGAAGTGCAGGCACTGGCGCCTAATTATCATAATGATGATCTGGTTTTTGTTACCCCTGGCGGGGTTTCCATCCGGAAAACAAATGGAAGCTGGGATAATATTCCAAATTATTCAGCTCCCAGAGCAACTGTAAACTCCAATGGTCCGCAAATGAGTGAGGCAATGGTTACTCCCGGTGGCAAATTGTTGTTCAATCATGGAAACATGGTGGGATTGCAAATGCTGGATTTGCAAACAAAAGATTATCAATCCCTGGATTACAAATTCACACCTGATGGTGGTACGCAGTTTCTTTATACTTTGATAATGAATCATGATGTATCCAATGACACCACCTATGTTGTTTCCAGAACCAGCAACAACAACCATCTTTTTGCTTACGTAAACAATGAATTAAGTTACCTCGGTTTCCTGGAAGGGTTTAATAATTCACTTGTTAAAACAGAAACTTTTCTTGCAAGAGAAAGTATGCTTTATGCAGGAAGTAATTCCGGTTTATATGTTACTGACCCTGAAAATTTGGATGATTATCAGGTTTATAATACCAATAACGGACTTCCATATAACAGGGTTGAAGATATGCAGTTTGATGCCGATGGATTTTTATGGCTTGCCCTAACGGGTCCTTCTTTCGGTGCTATTGTAAAAATGGATGTGCAAACAGGTACGGTGTTGGATACACTTGAGTTTGCCTCACCCAGTAATCCTAATCTTATGTTAAGGTTTAATGGTATTGCAGTTACCGATCAGGGTGAGATTTGGGGAACAGTAACAAGCCCTTCAGGTTTTGCAAAGATCACCTTCAATGGAGATGAACCGGAAATGGAGTTTTTCCCGATTTCTTATCTTGAAGATCAGGGATTTCCTGCCATTTACAATCCTGATAAAGCAGAATGGCACCAGGATAAAGTATTTCTCCTGGGTCGATCCACTTCAACATCATCCAATTCAGCATACGAAGTTTTTATCAACGATAATGGTACGTGGAGTGGTATGTCTGATGATGAACCCGGTAACATTTCCGTTCGTCATGCTCGCAGATATCAGTATTCTTACCCCACTGAAGAGGGTGTTTGGTTTTACAATCGCAATGATTCCGGGGTACTTGCATTTTGGGGATATGATGATAGCTTTACCAAGCAATTTGGATTGGGCAATACCAATTCATTTGTTGCAGATACTGATGGGTTACCGGTTATTTCAACAGGTAGTTCTGTAAAGAAGCTCTCTCCGCCCATCTCATATGATTTGCCTGATACCGAAACCAGCGGTATTGCGAAAGTAAGAAGGTATAAAGATCAATTATATGCCTTTGATCGTACTGTACGTGAAATATTCATATATAAAAATGATGCGATAATAGGATCATTCCCTTTGGATGAAGATGTGTATAGCAGCATCTATGATTTTTGGGTAGATAGTAACGGTAATCCATGGTTTGCACATCAGGTTGATGGCGATCTGATGCTGAAGAAATTTGATATCAACACCCAAACAACCATCAATTACCCAACAGGACTGGGAAGCATTGGTGCCATAAGAGCCGGTATAACCATGCCGGATGGTCGGATGGCATTTGCAGGCACCTCCTCACTGGTAATTTTTGATAATGGAAATATTATACAACATACATCTGGTGATATTGATGGGTATTGGAATCCTGTTGGAGGATTGGCTGATCAGGATGGAAATATCCACATTTTCACCCACGATAATGTAAAAAGGGTAAAAATCATCAATCCAC